>JAZRBQ010000083.1:0-7913 GCA_045635145.1 Acutalibacteraceae bacterium
TGTTCCGCGAAGGATTTCCATTCGTTGCTCAAGCGGGATAAATAATTTTTTGCCCTTATGTGAGCCGTCGGGATGAACACCGACGATTAAATAATCACAATATTGCTTTGCTCGTCTTAAAAGGTTGAGGTGACCGATGTGGAAAAGGTCGAACGAGCCTGAAAGATAGCCGATTTTAACCTTTGATTTGGTTTCTAATGCGTTCTTTTCTAATTTGTAATTAAAGCTTTCAAGACCAAATTTTTGTGGGTCTTGGCGATAACGTTCTAAAACGTTGCCGTAAACTTCAAAATTAGGAATAAATAAGGTTTTTCTAGATTTCATTTGGTCGTAAATATCATCAACCAATTTAGTTAATTCGTCAAGTTCAGTCTTGTTGCCACCGTGGAATGAAGTGCCTTTAATATAGCCGGGGGCTACTGCTAAAATACGGTTTTTAAGGTTTTGACCGTCGAGCTCGGCATTAACGCTTTCAACAAACATTGAAAGGGCAGCCTTTGTGGCTGAATAAACCGAGTAAAGCGGTGAAGAAACCAAGCCTGCAATACTCGAAACTACAGCACAATAGAAATCATCATTGCTCTGTATTTGAGAATAAAAGGTTTGGATAATTTTAATTACAGAAATGGCATTAACCTTAAAGCATAAATCAACTTCGCTTTGAGGTATGTTTTGGAAGTAATCAAGTCTTCCTACACCTGCGGTAATAATCAAGGTATCAATTTTGTCGTACTCAAGCAAAACTTCAGGCTTATCGCACAAAAGATTAAACCTAATAAAAGGGGTTTTTTCATTTGTGAAAACGGGCGAAGCCTTATCGACAATATAGACCTTTTCGTAATTTTCGGATATAAGTTTTTTTACAGCAGCGGCACCAAGACCGTTTGAGCCGCCGACTACCATTGCATTTTTACCCATAAATAAATTCACATCCTGATTTTTGGCAGTAAAATAATGTGTATTTGTAATCCTTCGTATTGTGTAGTAAGGCACATTTAAAAAATCCAAAATACCGCACAATATCAACTGTATTATATCACGCTGTTTTTTGAAAAGCAATGAATTTTTTGATGTTAAAAAATAGTTAGTGTAATATACACATTTTAATAATTAAAAGCTAAATTTTTTTGTTTACAAAATATTAAAAAAGTGGTATTATTAATGTGTTATACTATGCTCAATAAACTAATGGAGGTATTTGTATGATTGAGGTTAAAGGCCTTTCTAAAAGATACGGCACTCATCTTGCAGTTAGCGATGTTAATTTCTCTATAAATAAGGGTGAGGTTATCGGCTTTTTGGGTCCTAACGGTGCAGGTAAATCTACAATAATGAACATTTTAACAGGTTATCTTTCACTTACTCAGGGTGAGGTTAAGATAGACGGTTTTGATATTGTAGAAAGTCCTGAAGAGGCTAAAAAGCGTATTGGCTACTTGCCTGAAATTCCACCTTTATATATTGATATGAAGGTAAGGGAATATCTCAACTTTATTTATGATTTAAAGAAGGTTAAATTCCCTAAAAAAGCACATATTGATGAAATTATGAAGCTTATCAAGATTGACCACGTGGCTAACCGTCTTATTAAGAATCTTTCAAAGGGCTACCGTCAGAGAGTTGGCTTAGCACAAGCGCTTGTTGGCAACCCGGACGTACTTATTTTGGACGAACCTACCGTTGGTCTTGACCCGAAGCAGATTATTGAAATTAGAAATTTAATTTCTCGTCTTGGTAAAAACCACACAATTATTCTTTCTTCACACATTTTGTCTGAAATTCAGGCGGTTTGTGAACGTGTTATTATAATTAATCAAGGCCGTATTATTGCTGACGACACACCTGATAATTTATCTGACAGGCTTTCAAACGACCGCGCTTTAGTTGCCAGAATTGAATGCAACGAAAAGGATATGCTTGACGCACTTTCTACCGTTAAGGGTGTTAAAGCCGTAACATCTCTTGGTTGTAAGGAGCAGGGAAGTTTTGATTTCCTTATCGAGCCTGAAACTGCCACCGATGTTCGCAAGGCGATTTTTGAGCGTGTAGTATCCCGCGGTAAGACTATTTTATCACTTAACAGCAACAAGGTATCGCTTGAGCAGGTATTTTTACGCCTTACCGAAGCTGGTTCTTATGAAGAATCACGCAAGCTTTTAGGCTTCCATGAAGAAACAAAGGAGGAAATAAAAGATGACAGCAATATTTAAAAGAGAGTTTAAGGCGTATTTCCAAACTCCTATCGGTTACATAGTATTAGCAGCCTTTTATTTCTTTTCGGGCTTCTTTTTCACGTATTATTTTGCAAATGGCGTGCCCAAGGTTGAATATGTAATTTCGAGTATGCTTACCGTTACGGTATTTATTATGCCGATTATTACCATGCGACTTATGAGTGATGACAAGCGCCAAAAGGTTGACCAAGCCTTGCTTACCGCTCCCGTTAAATTGACTTCGGTTGTTATGGGTAAGTTTTTAGCAGCTTTGGCAGTTTTTGCACTGGGCTTTGTGCCTACAATTATTTTTGAAGCTATTGTTATGTCTTACGTTAAGGTGAACGTGCTTAACTTTGCTTATGCGCTTATTGGTATCTTGCTTTTGGGCGGTGCCCTTATTTCTTTGGGTATGTTTATTTCTACCTTAACCGAAAGTTCGGTTGTTTCGGCAATACTTACACTTGTAATTAATATTTTGTTGCTCTACATTTCTAATTTTGTGGAAATGATTAGCGTTAGCTGGATTGCGACTGTAGTTGAAAAGTTGGCAATTATCAATAAATATACAAGCTTTACCGAAAATATGATAGCATTACCCGATATAGTTTATTTCTTGAGTGCTACTGCAATATTTATATTCCTTTGTGTACGCGCTCTTGAAAGAAGAAGATGGGCTTAAGGGAGGTAGTTGAAATGGATAAAAATAAGATAACAACTCCTGAAAATAAGGAGAAAAAGATACTTAAGCTTCCCGAAAGAAAAAATATTAAGAACGAATTTTTATTAAAGCGCGGGTCTTATTCTTTGGCGATAACCGCTGTAGTTATTGCGGCGATTATTGTATTCAACGTACTTGTTACTGCTTTAAGCAACCGTTTTGTGCTTGAATACGATATGACAAGCGACAAAATTAATACCATAAGCGAAGAAAATATTGAGTATATTAAGGACGTTGACGCTGAAGTTAAGGTTACAATGTGTGCCTTGCCTGAGGAATATTACAGCGGCCAAATGAACTATTATGCGCAATATCAGCACAATGTTTTAGAGGTTTATAACGATTATTATAAGCAAACCGTTAGCCTTGTTGAAAGATATAGCAATTATAATGATAACATTAAGGTAAGCTTTGTTGATACACAGGATTCGGCTTTTACCGATATTACTTCAAAGTATTCTAAAGATACAATCAATTATGGCGATATTATTGTAAGCTGTACTAAAAACGGTAATGAACGTTATAAAATTGTCGGTTTTGATGACATTTATAATCTTATAGAAGATGATACTTACGCTGATTACGGTTATTCGGGATATACTATTTCGGGTAATAATATAGAAACTGCGCTTACTAGCGCAATTTCATACGCAACAAGCCTTGAAACCAAGAAGGTTGCTTTTATTACAGGTCATAGTAAGACAGATTACACAGCATCATTACAACAACTTTTAAAAACCAACAATTACGAGGTTGACATTATTTCTGAAAAGCTTGTGACCGAAATTCCAAGCAAATATGATGCTATCTTTATAGTGGCACCCACAAGAGATTTTGTAGAAAGTGAGCTTAACGCTATTGCCGATTATTTGGATAATGGCGAAAAGTATAACAAGGGTCTTGTTTTCTTTGCCGATGCACAGGCACCTTATTTAGATGGCTTCTACGGCTTCTTGGAAGAATGGGGTATCGAAATAGGTGAAGGCATTCTATTTGAAACAAATGAAGGCAACTTTATGCCTGATACACCTACCGTTTTAGGCTCTTACGCAGCAAGTGAAAATGAATTGACCGACAGCAATACAATTTGTATTACAGGCTTAAACGTGCCAATGGCTCCAGCCTTTGCAACCGAAGGTGCTTTAACCGTAAACACCTTGCTTGGTACACCTGACACAGTTGTTGCAGCCCCTGTTGGTACTTCAAACTCTTGGAACGGCGCTGATGAATATGAAAAAGGCACTTATGCTACCGCTATTCAAAGCGAAAGAAGAGCTTACGACAGCGATAACAACCTTATTAAGAACAGCATTTTTGCTTTCAGCAGTATAGATTTTATTGCTTCGGAATATGTTGAATATCCCAACGTTAGCAATAAAAACGTTGCTTTTGTTACTGCAGAACGCGCAGCCGGTGCCGACACAACCGAAATTTCCTTCGTGCCGAAGATTATTACCGACGAAAACTTTGCAACACAGGTTACACAATCACAGGTTAATATGATTATAATTGTATTTATGATTGCCTTACCACTTATTTGTATTGCTACGGGCATTTATGTATTTATTAGGAGAAAGAATTCATAATGAACAATTTACCCGAAAAAGATAATAATCCATCAAATGAAGAGGATTTTTCTACTATTTTTTCCGACCCTACTGAACATAAGACGGTTAAACAGCCGACCGAAAAAAAGCGCTTTAAAATGGTACTTTGTCTGGTTTTAGCTCTTGCGGTTTTAGTGGGCGGTACATTCGCCGTTGTAAAGCTTATACCCGAAAGGGTGGATGAAACCCCCGATTCAGACGAAGAAATTTTGGTTTTGGATTGCCAAGAAGAAGTTATTGAAAATGTTGTTGTTAAAAATAAAAACGGCACCTTTAAGTTCTTATGGCGAACCGTCACCGAAGAAGCTGAAGAAGAGGGTGCAACACCTTTTGAATATACTATTTGGCGTTTAGACGGCCTTGACGAAGAACTTACCAGCAGCGATACTATTAGCAGTATTGTTGATAAACTTACCTATATTTCGGCAATACGCGAAATTACTTCTAAGAACGATAAAGAATGCGGTTTTGATGAGCCCCGCGCTGAAGTGACCTTAAAACTTGAAGATAGGGAAGTTAAGGTGTATATAGGTGACAAATCACCCGATAATGTGGGTAATTACCTTAAGGTTTCCGCAAGTGATAAAATTTATCTTGTCAATGAAGAAATTGGCGACAGTCTTGTTTTTGATGCATTGGATTTAGCAAATGCCGAGACCGAACCCGCATTAGAGCTTGGCGACGATTATGCTAAATTTTACGCCGGCGATACTATATCATCTTTTGATAAGCTTACCGCTTGGAGTGCTGATTACGACCACAGGTTAGTATTTGTGCCCAATACCGATTCAGAACTTGCTTCCTACGTGCCATTCTTCTTAGAAGAACCACAAAAGCGCGATGCTCAAAACGTATCAAATCTGCTTTCGGTGTTTAGTTCGGGATTTTATGTTGAAGGCGCATATTCTTACGATGTTTCTAAAGAAACTATAAAAAAATTCGGTCTTGATTCACCCGATTACATTTTAAGCGCAACCTTTAAAGATTATACTTATACCTATAAGTTTAAAAAGCAAAGCGACGGCTATTATGCATATGTCGGCGACGATAGCAAGAATGTTAAAAAGGTTTCGAGTGAATATTGCGGTTTCTTGACCTGTGACCCCACATTCTTCTATAGCAAGACGGTATTCGTTACACCGCTTGCGGACGTTGAAAATCTTACCGTTGCTACTACCGATAAGACTTATAGCTTTGATATAAAGGATAATCCATCGGGCGATGAGGACAATATGTATATCATTGAATGTGGCGGTAAAACATACAATTGTTCCATATTCCAAAGTTATTATCAATATCTTTGCCTTTTGCAATGTATGGATTTTAGCGTGGAAAAAACCACCGCAAAGCCTGAACTTTCAATTACCTACACCTATGAAGACAGTAAGGCCAAGCCTACTAAAATTGATTTTGTGAAGCTTAGCGCTACTAAATATCAATACTCGATAGACGGTGTTCCTATGGGGCAGGTTGGCTCTTCGAGTTATAAAAAGATTACAAAATATCTTAACAAATTGTTAGAGGGCGAAGAAATTAATCTGAACTAAAAAAATATCCGAGCGACTTTAAAAGTCACTCGGATTTTTTATATATTTATAATATTGTCGCAAAAGCTGATGCTTGTTTTTCGGTGGGTGACAAGCAGCACCGTTTTATCGGTTAAGGCCTTGATATTCTTTAGCACAGCGAGTTCGGTTTGTTCATCTAATGCCGAAGTTGCTTCATCTAAAAGCAAGACAGGGGTGTTCGCCAAAAGGGCGCGCGCTATAGAAAGGCGTTGTATTTGTCCTTCCGAAAGTCCGCCGCCGCGTTCGGTCAGTAATGTATCGTATCCGTTTTCTAACGATGCAATATAATCGTGAATTTGAGCGGTTTTACAAGCCTTTACAATATCATCTAAAGGAATTTGCGGGTTACACATTGTAAGGTTATCTTTAATGCTGCCGGATAAAATCATATTACCTTGAGGAACGTAGGCGAACAAGTGGCGTGTTGCTGCGTCGGCATTAATACTGTCGTTTATTGTGATTTTGCCACTTTCGATATCGAAAAGCCCCAACATAAGCTTAAACAGGGTACTTTTGCCACTGCCCGAAGGACCGGTGATGGCGGTGATATCGCCTTTATTGATTTTACAGTTAAAGCCGTTTAGCACACGGCTTTCGCCGTAAGAGAAGCTTAAATCTTCACATTTTATGTATTCAAACTCAAGGTCGGTATTATCAGTATTAGGTTTGGGTTCCGACTCTAAATTTTCAAATTCAACAAGGCGTTCAGCCGAAGCTATGGTTGAATAATAGCGGGGTAATATGCTAGAAACGTTTTTAAGCGGAGCGCGTATTTGCGAAATTAGTTGTAAAAAGGCAACCAATGTGCCAAAAGTGAGAATGCCTGTTGAAATTTTAGATGCGCCCCAAATTAAAACGGCATAATAACCTATTGTGAAGAAAAAATACAAGCCAAGGCTTGAAAAAATCGAAAGGCAGGCGCGTTTGATTTTTAAATTATAGTTATCGGTCATATATTTCTTTAATCGCTCAATAAAGGGGACTTCGCTTTTAAAGGTTTTTATAGCTATATTATTCTCAAAGCATTCCTCTAAAAATGCTGAGATTACCCCTTCGGTGCGTTGGCATTCTTTGTGAAAATGCTTGTAGCGTTTATTTAAAAGTCTGCCAAAAGCGGGAACAAGAATGCCGAAAACTAAGATTATTACGGCTATTATAGGTTCTAATGCCACTAAAGCGATGGTGCCGCCGATAATTTTGGTAAGCATTGAGCAAATATCGGGTATAATCGAGGTGGTGTTAGAAACGATAACGCCTGTATCCGAAGTGAAACGGTTTAAAATATCGCCCGAATGGTATTGCGAAATTAAAGAATATTTCTTTTGATTTAAAAGAGAAAAGAGATATTCCCTTATTGTAAAGGTAAATTTGCCCGAAACGACCGCCTTTAAAAAAGACGAAACAGCCGACAAGATAATTTGTGACACAATTATAAGTAAAATTAGTACGGCATGGGTTGTAAAGTTGCCTGTTTTTTCACCGGTGGCAATTTCTAAAATATTTTTTGAAAGAAAAGCCAACCAAATGTATGAAAGCGAAATTAAAACCGAAATTATGCATATAACTACGGTGTGGGGGATGAATTTTTTAAAAAGATTGAAAATCCAACCCAAGATTTTTTTATTACCTTGTTTTTTCATTATTCAATAATTCCGTTTTCCTTAATAATTTTAAGAAAGGTGTCAATTTCGCCTAAGGCAAGTACGGTAGAAATTTCGAACTCTTTTAGCACCGCATCAAGCAACTGTGAGGTCAGTAAATCTTCTTTTTTTAAAAGTCCCCAAAGGAAAGCGGCGGTTTTGTT
>JAZRBQ010000084.1:0-2458 GCA_045635145.1 Acutalibacteraceae bacterium
GACCGCTTGGCCTCCGACTTCGTTGTTGAGATTTTGATGGCTATTGAGGATGAATTTGGCGTGGAAATTCCCGATGAAGAAATTGATAATATCAAGACCATCGGCAATTTGGTTGAATATATCGAAAATAATGCCTAAAAATTTAGCCCCCTTTTTAAGGGGGCTTGTTTTTTACTCTTTTAAAGTTACTTGCAAAATGGGGTTAATTATAGTAAAATCAAAATATAATCTTTAAGGAGCTTTAAAATGATTATAATAGATAAGCTAAAGGCGACCGCGAGAGCGGTTTTAAATGCACTAATAACGGCTTTTAACGCGGTGCTTTTATTTTTTACCGAGATTAAGCCGCTAAAGAGGCAAACACTCAGCAATATGGATATTGCCGAAATTTTTATAGCCTTGCTTCCTGCGGCGATTTTCGGCGTGGTGGTATTTGGGGTTAAGACCTTAATAATATTAGGTCTATCTATTGCTGTGTGCACCCTTTTGGCGCTTTTGTGGGATATTATTTTTAAAAGGAAGAATATTACTATTGATTTAAAATCGGCGCTTACAGGCTTTGTGTTGGCTCTTACGCTTACTTCTACGCTTGATTGGCGTTTTACCTTGGCAATAAGCGCGGTTGCGGTGCTTTTGGGCAAAGTATTTTATCGGAACGACGGTTTGGCATTTACCTGTCCTGTTTTGATTGCCAAAACCTTGTTTTTGATTATTTTCTTTAAGGTATTTACGGCTTACGCTTTACCTGTTGAAAAGATTGCTACCGAATTGACACCTCTTAACTATATGTTTGTCGATGATTCGTTAAGTTTTTCGGCAAAGCATTTGTTCTTCGGTCTTCATAGCGGTAATATTGGCGAAATATCTGACTTCTTGCTTATCGTTGGCGGTATTTATTTAATGCTTCGCCGTATAGTTAATCCTGTAATTTGCAGCTTTTATATCGGCACTTTGGCGCTATGTTCTTATCTTTTTAAGGAGAACTTGCCTTTGTCCCTTTTGGGCGGTGGATTATTCTTTGCTGCGGTGGTTTTAACAATGGATTACGGCTTACGCGCGACACCCCTTTATAAAAAGATTTTATACGGCATTATTTGCGGGTTCTTAACCTTTATAATCCGCCTAATATTCAAGGCTGAAGGCGCTGTAATTGCGGTGCTTATCTGTAATTTGGGCTTTACATACGTTAATATCCGTAACATTAAAAGGGGTATTAGATTTTGCAAAAAACCCAATTTTAAAAGGCTTTTGGTTAAAATTAAAGGTAAGATTATATATTAAACAAAAAAGAGAAGATTCAAAAAGAATCTTCTCTTTTAATTTAGTTTAAAATATAAATTTCAGCGGTTCTTACACCGAAGTTTACACATTCGGCTTTGGTATCAAAGAAAAGGTCGATACCTGTGGGGTGCTTTTTGATAAATCCGCCTGTGTCGGCTGCTACAGCGTAGCCGTAGATATATTTGCCGTCGGTGGTTTTAATAAACATTTCGGTACCGTAGGGGATAACCTTGGGGTTAACCGCAATATAACCGGGTTGTGGCTTAACGCCTGTTGAACAACGGTTGCCTGTGTGGGTATAAGCGGTTGCGCGAACTGTCATTTTAGACTTATACTTAACAGGAACGCCGTTTTCATCTAATTCAATCTCTTTTTTAGGGGAAAGGGTTGAAATATAGTCGTTATCCTTTTTGCTTTCGGCTTTTACGCCAACGCTAACCTTTTTGGTTACGGGCTTTTTAAGGGTAACGGTTTTGGTTACTTCACTTTCGGTAACAACGCCGTTTACAAGCTTTTGGGTGTAGGTTACTTGCTTTTCGCCCTTTTCACCCTTTTGGGTTACCTTTTTTTCGCCACTCTTCAAGGTTTTTGAGTATGTGGTTTTGGTGTTGTAATCAATGTCTTCCTTTTCGGTTTTGGTGATATATTCTATATCGGTATAATCAATATAGGTAGTATCGGTAATTTTGGTTTCAAGGCTGGGTTCTACAAAGTCAAACTTGTCAGCTTTGAAGCCTGCGATGGCTAAAGCTTCCTTAACGGTGCCGCCCGCAAATTGAATTTCGGTGGTGGTATCGCCTTTAGTAATGTAAACAGGGTAGGTATAACTGATTTTAACCGAGGTTACATTGTTGTGTGTTTTAGTTTCTAAAATTTTGTAATTTTCAGATGTGAGTGCTACGTCGTCCATAACCATAGCCACGTTGTTTGAAAGTGAGCGTACGGTGTAGGTCTTCTTGCCGTCGAAAATGTTGATTGTGTGTATTGAACAGGTGAATAGAGCGGATAAAGCAACGGCGAGTGCAGCAATAATAGAAGCCAAACTAATTCGCACGTGTCTGTCTTTAACTAAGCAAGACAGGTTGTACTTTATTTTTTCTAACATTAAATAACTCCTTTTACTTAGAGCGAAGATGGGATTTTTCGCCCTTTTTTGTTGAGCAAGTGGTATTATAAC
>JAZRBQ010000085.1:0-3352 GCA_045635145.1 Acutalibacteraceae bacterium
TTTATTTCTGCCGCAGCTTCTGTGATACTTGCAGTGACAATTTGCTTTTGCTTGTTTGTTGTTGTGCAGGTGTTGGGAAAAGGTTATGCCACCTTAGGTAAATATAGCTTTTTCAAGGTGGTAACACCCAGTATGGAGCCAAGTTTAGCGGTGGGCGAAGTGATTATTAATAAATCCGTCGATATGGATGAGATTGTAGTGGGGGATATAATAAGCTTCCGCTCACAGTCACCTGATATGTTTGGGATGATTATTACTCACCGCGTTGTTGAAATAGATTTTGATGAAAATAATCAAAAACGCTTTTTAACTAAAGGGGACGCTAACCTTTCGGTTGATGGTCGCTATGTTTTAGAAAGCAATTTTATAGGTAAGGTTACGTGGGCGTCGGGCCGGTCGTTTGTTTCAAAGTTTGTTGATTTTGTTTCAAGCGGGTACGGTTTTATAGCCTGCATCGCCTTTCCGCTGATTTTGATTTTATCCTTTGTGCTTAACAGCGGTATCAAGTACATAAAACAGGATATTAACACCATTGTTGAAACAATGGAACAACAAAACGACACCGCAGTATTGCCTGCAAAGGAAAATGAGATTTCTAGGCAGGAATATGAAGAAATGTGTAAACGCATTAAACAAGAACTTATGGAGGAGCTTGCTGACAGTGAAGATACCCAATCCGCTAAAACTGAATAATGCATTGGGTAACCCTTTGGACCTGTTAAAGCTATTGCGAAAAAAGGTTGTTTTTCGATTGGCGTTACTTCTTGTGGTAATTGTTTTAACAGTTGTCCTTATTTTTGCGCAAACTGTGGCATGGCAGACTAACGTTGTGCATACAGGCGGTCTTATGTTCACGGCAGACACTTGGAATTTTAGTGTTGACGGCAGCTTAATTAGTACCGCAACACCCGCTTCACCGGGGGATACAAAGGTAATAGACCTTCAAATTTCTAACGATAGTGATAATCTTGCGGCGGCAAGCGTTAAGGTTTTAAAGGATTCAATAAACAAAGATATGCGCAACCGCTTGTTCTTTTACGTTGATACTAAGACCGTTAAAAACGGCGAAAAGCTTGACCGCGTTTATATAAATAGCCGCAATAGTTATACCTACACACTTTTCCCTTATAACACACTTAAGCTTAAGCAAAATGCTACCACAGCACCGCTTATCAAGTGGGAATGGACATATGATAACTTGGGTTACTATGTTTACGGCAAAAAGGCAAATGATAAAATCACAATTGAAGAATATTTAAGACCGATTGAATATGATTTTGATTTTACACGTACTACCTTTAAGTCTAATGGTAGTTTAGAAACTATCGATGGCGAAGTCAAAGCTACTTCATTTTTAGAGGAATTTTCTAAGACTGACGGATATGAAGGTACGATAGATACAAATACCACTACTTCCGATGGTTATTATACCGTTAGTTTTAATGAAGAAACCGGCTATGGCGTGTTTGCTTATTTGTGCACTCGTGATGAGATTGAAACAGGCTCGCGTAATGATACCGAATTTGGTGAGAATACGACGCAAATTGGCGAAGCTAAACTTCAAATAATGGGTCAAAACTGCCGTACCGACGGCGTTTTAGCAACCGATGAAGCTACCTTTAAGGAAGCTTTAAGCACACCCGGACTTAATATGGTTACACTAGCAAAGGATATAACCTTAAGCAGCACCATTAAGCTTACTGATTCTTCACAGGCTGTTATTGACCTTGCGGGTCATAAAATCACTTCAACTGCGGCGAATACCTTTACCGTAAATGACGGCGGCTCGTTAATGCTTGTCGGCGGTGAGGTTGATTCCGGCGGTAAAAACGGCATTTCGGCCATGGCGGGTAACGTAACCTTAAAGGATGTAACCCTTACAAACGTTTACGAAGGCATTATTGTGCGCGACGATAAGAGCGAAATTGACGGCGATTCGGTGGTAAGCATTAGCAGTTGTACCATAAATGCCGCCGAAGATGGTTTACTTATACATGGCAACGGCGCGTCTTCTGAAAAGAATGCAGTATTTGTTATCGATAATTCCACCATTATTGGTGAAAAATATTCCGGCATAATTTGTAACGGTGGTAATTACGGTATGAATATTACCGTTACTAACAGCACGATTAAAGGCTATTACACCGCAATTTATTTCCCGCCGCAAAACAGTACGCTTACCATTAAGGATAGCACACTTGAAGGCTATACAGGTATGGCGGTTAAGGGCGGAACGGTTGATATTGTTGACTCGGTTATAACCGGTACAGGCGAATTCACAGGTTTGCCTGCAGTAGAGGCACTTGGCAAAAGCGGTTGGACCGATACAGGCGACGGTGTTTATTTAGAAGCGAATTATATTACCGCAAAAATTAAAATTACTATATCGGGCGACAAAACCAAAATTAAGGGCACGCAGGAAGGTACTCTTGCTGTAAGAAAATACCCCGAAAATGAGCCGCAGGCCGAAGTTGAAATTTCAGGCGGTAGTTATAGCACAGATGTATCTCAATTTATTAAAGCGGGATATACACAGGATAATTCAACAGGCGAATTTGTTGTAAAAAAATAGAGAAAGGAAGAATATGATGGCTAAATTAAGTAAAAACTTCGTAATTAAGGCATCAATTCTTCTTATATCTGTCTTAACGATTTTGTCGCTTTTGGTGGGTGTAACTCATAGCAGATATCTTACCGAAAGTAATCACGATATCGGATTTAAAGCTAATTTGAATCCACCAATTTTCTTGGGTGACACCCTAATTGGCGAACGCACCTTAATCCCGCTTTCGAGTTGGGATATCGGTGTTGAGCAAATTAATAATCATTTTACACTTAAGTGCAGTCCTGAAGTACAGGATGAAAGCTTTTATATAGGCGTTTTCGTGGAAAACGAAGTGGACGACAGTCAGGCCGAACCGACCGAAACGGTCGAATTGACAGAAAAATCGGCTATCGAAATTACACTTGGTCTTGATGATAATACATACACCTCGACCGAGCGCGAAGTGGATAAAAACGCGGACTTTTATCTTAAAAATCAAAAAGAAGGTAAGCTTTACAGTTTTTATGATAATGCTGATATCTCACCCGACCGAAGTGAAAACGTTTTTGTTTTTAGAAAAGGTGAGGAATCGACGCTTGATTTCACATTGAACGTTTATAATGCCAATATTAATTTATCGGATAAAATATTTATTTACATCGAAAGATTAAAGTAAGCTATAGTGTAAGATTTTTCAGGAGAAAGACTATGAACCGTACGCAAAAAAATATTAAAAAATATGAAGGGATGCTTCCGGGCCTTAAAGAAAAGGTGGCGGCTGCGGCAATGTTGTTTGCAATGACAGCG
>JAZRBQ010000086.1:0-6727 GCA_045635145.1 Acutalibacteraceae bacterium
ATTCACCCGACGCTTGCTTTTTTGCAATCTCTGCTTCCATTTGAGCGGCATTTTCATCGAGAGCCTTATTTGGCTCTTCGAATGCTTGAAGTCCTATATCCTCAGGCTTTGTTTTGAAAAATGCAATAAAAGCAACAAGGATAAGAACCATGGGGATGATGGGGTAACGGAAACCTGCGCGCCAGCCCCATTCAGGATTAAGGATTAAGCACCAGTTAACTGTTAAATAGGTAACTGCTTGAGCTACGCCCGAGAATGCAGTTGCAAGACCTGAAGCGAAGCCGCGCTTTTCTTTAGGCCACCATTTGTTGATAACGCCAACGCCGTTGGACCAAACCATTGCTTGAACGAAGCCGTTAAGACCCCAAAGGATAGCGATAACAACAAGGTTGTGTTGGAAAGAAATGAGAACGTTGAGCACAGCGGAAGCTGCAACACCGAAAATCATCAATTTCTTATAGCCAAAGAATGAACCTAAACGACCGCTAACTAACTGACCGAATGCATAGCACCAGAAAAGAGCGGATGAAACAACACCGATAGTGCCAAGGTTTGAAGAAAATTCTTCTTTCAAAAGGGGCATTACGAGGTTGATGTTCTGACGGCCGTTGTAGAAGAAAAGATAAGTGAAGCCGAAGCTTAAAAGCATAAGCCAAGCATACTTTTTAAACTTTTTGAACTGTTCGGAATTATATCCGTAAGTGAAAGTGTTTTTAATTTTTTCAGCCATATTAAACTCCTAATTAACCAAAGATTTTAGCGTCTTCTTCGTCGAAGGGGAGAATTTCAGCGGTAACTCTTGCGTGGTCGTCAAGGTTATCGATTTCGTCAATGTAGTAGTTTTCATAAGAAAATGCACGAACATTAAGTGCTGGGAAGATTTCGTTTAAGGCATTTTCTGCATAACATTTATCTTCGCCTTTGTGGATAAATTCTACTACTTTTCCAATCCAAGCAGAAGCAGTTGCTTTTTCCATTTTGTAGAATGGTTGGAAAGCGAAGCAGTCTTCATCAAAAATCTTGATAGAAACTTCGTGTACCTTACCGTCGATTACTCTGCCCTTGAAGTCCTTTTCAGGAAGAGCCTTCTTGAAGTTAACGGTAGCGGTGTTTTTGTCTTCACAAGCGAGTACGTCGTGAACTAACTTACGGTTGAATACTAAGTCGCCGTGGAAGAAGAGCATATCGTCGTCCATAAGGTCACGAGCCAAGTACATAGAATAGATGTAGTTGGTCTTGTCGTAAATGTCGTTACGAACGAATGTAAAGTTAAGTTCGGGGAAATCTGCTGCAACTGCTTTAAGTTGGTCTTCAAAAGGACCAGTGGTGATGATGAAATCCTTAATGCCTTCAGCGCTTAAAATGCGGATTTGGCGGTGGAAAATGGTTTCGCCATTTTTGAGTTGAGCCATAGATTTGTGGTTGTTTTTGGTGAACTCGCCCATGCGGTTACCAAGACCAGAGTTAAAAATAACTGCTTTCATGATTGTTCTCCTTAAAAAATAAATTTAGTAAGTTTTGTGCAACAAGGGTATTATATTTAAAATCAACAAAAAAGTCAATATTTTTGCCCAAAAATCTAAAAATAGCCTTGAAAATCACTTGATGTTGATTTATAATAGACATAAATGAAATGAATTGTTCGGTAAATCATACTAATATACTGTCCAAACAAAGATTAAAATATTAAAGGAGGATTTTTGTGTCGGTTGGTACTAATATTAAAAAACGCAGGTACGAGCTTCGTATGTCACAACAAGAATTAGCCGATGCGATGGGTTACAAAACCCGTTCTACCATTGCTAAAATAGAATCAGGCGAAAACGATGTTTCGCAAAAAAAGCTGCAAAAATTTGCCGAAGTGCTTGATACCACGGTAGAAGCGCTTATAATGGGCTATGCAGCGACGTATAACAACGCAGTACCGATTGCGATAGATGCGGTGGCACACAGCGGCAATAAAAACGTGGCGATTATACTGGCAGGTGGTAAAACGGGGAAAAATAGCCGAAATATACCCACGCAGTTTGTTGACGTGCACGGCAAACCGATTATTGTGCATTGCTTGGATGTTTATCAAAACCATCCGTCGATAGATGATATATATATTGTGTGCTTAAAGGGATGGGAGGCTATCGTTGCCGCATACGCTAAGCAATTTGGCATAAGCAAATTAAAGGGCATTATTTTACCCGGTAATAGCGGTATTGCATCTTTAAGGGGCGCCTTTAAGCAAATAAGGGATAATTATTCGGATGATGACGTTATAGTGGTTCAAGAAGCCACAAGACCTATGATAACAACCGAAACAATATCCAAACTTTTATTGGCGTGCAGTGAGCAGGGTAGCGCCACAATATGCCACTATATGCGTGACTACGTGCAGTTCGACGTTTCGGGCGGATACCCCGAATATATCGACCGTGAAAAAATCATTGCGGTACAATCGCCCGAAGCCCACCGTGTTGCTTTGCTTGAAGAGGTTTTTGCCGTGGCTGAGCAGAATAATCATCCCTTTAACGAAACCTGCTGTACAATGCTTATGTATAACTTGGGCTACGACATAAACTTTATCGAGGGAGATATTAATAACATTAAGGTAGAACGCGAAGAGGATATCGTGCGTTTTAGCGCGTTATCTAAAAACAAGAACATTTAATTCTTGTTTTGGTTTTTATTTCGGTATATAATAAAATAAAAGAATAAAATTTAAGGAGAAAATTATGAAAAAAGTAATAGCGCTTATGCTTGTCTTAGCTTTAATGGTGTGCCTTTTTGCCGGTTGTAAGGGTAACGATACTGATAATAACAGCGATATTTCTTCGGTGTTAAACTCCGATGCAAGCGAAACAGGTAGCAAAACCGAAAGTATAAAGGATGAATCTTCAAAAGATGAAAGCACCGTAAATTCCGATACTAAACCCGGCGAAGATGCATCTTCTAATAATACTTCGGGAAATACCACAACCACATCTTCAAATAATTCTTCGGTTAGTTCTTCCAGCCAAAGCAATAAGCCTTCCAATTCATCAAGCACTAAACCTTCATCTTCTAGCACTAAACCTTCATCTTCAAGCACAAAGCCGTCATCTTCAAGTAGTAACACTTCTTCGGCTGAGCCTGAGGTAAAGAAAATGCCCGAAGCGCTTAAAACTTTAAGAGGTATTGAAAAATACGAAACCCAACCGGTTGATTATTCAAACGCTTCTAACTGGATTGCAAGACCTACTACCATTACCAAAGACGTTGACGTATTCTTCTTATATCCCACAGGTTACCAAGGCGGTAGTCACGACCTTTCGGATATTAATAATAGCACTATGGTAGCTCACGCTAATATTTCAAAAGCGGGTCAGGCAAGTGTGTTTGCACAAAGCTGTAACATTTATATGCCTAAATACCGTCAGCTTTCGGTAAGCGCATTACGTAAATACGGCAACGAAGAAAATATGATTTACTGTGCTTCGTTCGACCTTTATAGCGCACTTGATTACTATTTTGAAAATTGCAACAACGGTCGTCCATTTATTATTGCGGGTCACTCACAAGGCTCGGTTTGGGCAACGGTTATATTGCAAGACTATATGAAAAAGCACCCCGAATATTTAAAGCGCATGGTTGCGGCTTATGTAATCGGTTATTCTGTTACTAAGGATTATTTAAAAAGAAATCCACATCTTAAATTCGCAACAGGCGCTAAGGATACAGGCGTAATTATTTCTTACAATACCGAAGGTGTAGGCAATAAAAACGCCGATAATATGGTTGTAGAAAAGGGCGCGGTTGCTATTAACCCAATTAACTGGAAAACCGACAGCACCAAAGCGAGCGCAAGCCAAAACCTAGGCTCGCTTGACCATAGTACAGGCAAAATCGTGACCCCTGGCATTGCTGACGCACAGTTAGACCTTGAACGCGGTGTTGTTATTTGCACCAGCGTACCAAAATCAATGGCTACACAAGGTTTTGGCCCTGAAAGTTATCATACTCACGAATATTCCTTCTATTATATGAACCTTGTTAAAAACGTTGCTGACAGAATTGCGGCGTTTAAAAGCAAATAATAAACCTAAAAGCGAAGCGGGAAAACCGCTTCGCTTTTTAATTTACATTTATAAAAAAATGTGATAAAATGGATTTAAGGTGATTGTTATGAAGAAGTTAAGTGATTTTAAAAATATTAAAGGCTTAGAAAAGCTTGAAACAAAAATAGATTATTCTAAGGCGGAAAATTGGGCATTACTACCCGAAGCGCAAGAAAGGGAAGTTGACGCTATCTTTTTTTATGCTACGGCTTATCATCCGCAAGAATCCGATGCCGATATAGTTGCCGATATTGACAATCCACAAATGGTTGCGGGGGCGCAGAAGAATATAAACATTCGCGGTAGTGTTTTTGCAAAAAGCTGTAATTTGTTTGTTCCCCTTTACCGCCAGTTTTCAATCAAGGGCCTGGGTGTGATTGATAAGGACGGCTTGCTTGAAGCCTGCGCCGCCGAAGACATTTACGGTGCGCTTGACTATTATTTTGAAAATTATAACAACGGTAAGCCCTTTATTTTGGGCGGTCATTCGCAGGGCGCTATTTGGGTTTCGGTTATTTTGGCGGATTATATGAAAAAGCACCCCGAATATTTAGAACGTATGGTGGCGGCTTATGCGATTGGTTGGTCGATTACCCGTGATTACTTAGCCCGTAACCCGCACCTTAAATTTGCCACAGGCGCTACCGATACAGGCGTAATAATTTCTTACAATGCTGAAGGCGAAGGTAACGAGAATAACGTTGTGGTGCTGCCCGATGCTGTTGCCATCAACCCGCTAAATTGGAAAACCGATGATACATACGCGAGTGAAAGCGAAAATCTAGGCTCGCTTAATAACGAAACCTTGAAGTTAACCTGCCCCGGTCTTGCAGATGCAAGGCTTGATTTAAAGCGTGGCGTTGTTATCACTGCCACAGCGCAAACTCACGGCTATCCATATAGCACCGCTTTTGGCAATAAAGGTTATCACAGCCAAGATTATGCTTTATATTACGAAAATTTGCGCCAAAACGTTGCTGATAGAATAAAGGCTTATATGAATAAAAATTAATGAATTTTTACTTGCCCCCGTTACAATGGTTGATTTTATTGACAATATGATTTTAGTAAGATATAATTTAAGTGTAAAAATAAAATGTTAAAGGAGATTGGTTATGAAGAAAATTGTTTCACTATTTTTAGCAGTCGTTTTGGCATTTACGATTGTGACCCCCACAGTTGTTTCTGCCGCAAGTAAAAAGGTATCTAAACCTAAGATTTCATCGGTTTCTACCCTTTCTTCCACTTCTCTTAAAGTTTCGTGGAAAAAAGTATCGGGCGCTGATGGCTATGTTATTTACCAAAAGAAAAGCGACGGTAAGTATGAAAAGATTAAAACCATAACTTCCGGCAAAACTACTTCTTACACCAAAAAAAGTCTTTCAAGTGCTACCAAATACACCTATAAAATCAAGGCGTATGACAAGCAAGGCTCTAAAAAGATTTATAGCGATTATTCAAGCACAAAATCAGCATATACCGAGCCTTCAAAGGTTACTATTTCATCACTTAGCGAAGAAACATCAAGCTCGGTTAAAATTAAGTGGAAAAAGGTATCCCACGCTGATGGTTACGTGATTTACCAGAAGAAAGGCAGCGGAAGCTATTCGAAGATTAAAACCATAACTTCGGGCTCAACCACATATTATACTAAAAAAAGTCTTTCGAGTGCTACCAAATATACCTATAAAATCAAGGCTTATGTTAAGTCGGGTAGTGATAAGGTTTATGGTGAATACTCAAGCACAAAATCAACATATACCGAGCCTTCAAAGGTTACCATTTCATCCTTGACGGCGGTTTCTCCAACTTCGGTTAAAATTAGTTGGAAAAAGGTATCCAACGCTGACGGTTACGCGATTTACCAAAAGAAAGGCGATGGCGAATATACAAAGATTAAAACCATAACCTCAGGCGCAACCACCACTTACACAAAGAGCGGACTTTCAGCTTCAACCAAATACACTTATAAAATTAAAGCCTATGTAAAATCGGGTAGTGATAAGGTTTACGGCAGTTATTCGAGCACAAAATCTGTTACAACCCCTAAAAACGACGATACACCTTCAGTCCCCACACCAACACCCCCCGAAGAAGAGGTTGTAAATCTTGGCGCGTTAACACAAACCGCTTCGGGCGAAGCAGGCCCTGAAATTGTTACGGAAATAGTTGTTTTAACAGGTAACAGCGAGTTTGTAAAGCCAACCTTTACCAAGGCTAAGCACAGCGCTACAGGTATGGAATATTATTACTACAAACCTTCCACACCTGCTCCCGCGGAAGGTTATCCCGTATTCCTTTATTTACACGGCACCAATCAAAGCAGCGATGTTTTCGTGTCGATGGCAAACCTGTGGTCACATAACTTTGATATTTTAAGAGATGCAGTTATAATTGCGCCCGTCTGGACCGGTGGAATGAATCAATCGAGCCTTGACGGCTTCTGGAGTACCAGCGGTGATGCAGTAACGGTTGTTAAAGAAGTTGCTGATAAAAAGTTGGCTCTTGGCGGTTCGATGCTTAATATTGATAAAAACCGTATTTACATTGGCGGTTATTCGGCAGGCGGTATTGCTACTTTCAGGGAAGTTGCCAAAAACGACGGCTACTTTGCAGCGGCTGTTCCAATGGCAGGTGCGGTG
>JAZRBQ010000087.1:0-3922 GCA_045635145.1 Acutalibacteraceae bacterium
GAAAAATGCTTAGCACAGATGAAGGCAATATTCGGTCATATTTATCAAAATCATTTGCGCGTAAGGTGTAATCCTTACTCCATATATTACTCATTTTCCTACTCCGTTTTTGTTTTTTAATATTATACTTAAATTTACAGATGTTGTCAATTACATATAAAAAAGCCTTCTCTGACGAGAAGGCTTTAACAATTCAATTAGAATTCGCAAACAACTGTATGTTCACTGCCGGCGGGGAAGATAGGAGCAATATTGCCGTCAATAACTTCGCCGTCAACGGTAAGCTTGTATTCACCTGTGCGCTTGAAGGTGATGTTGTAGGTAGCATCACGATATACACGGGATACAAATGCTTCGTTCCAAATGCTAGGCATACAGGGGCTGATTTCAAGACCCGTGTATTGACCCTTAACACCCATAATAGATTCGGTAACGTCGCGGTAAATCCAACCTGCAGTACCTGTAATCCAAGAATAAGGTGCATAACCGGGGCGGTTGGGGTCTTGCGGTCCTAAGTACATATTACTTACAACGTAAGGTTCAACACCCGAATCAATATTAGCAGGGTTATCAAAGCTGATAAGCTTTAATGTTTCAAAGGCTAAGTCAGCTTTGCCGAGCTTACAGTCAGCCGCAATCTTGAATGCAACGCCGTGGTTGTAAACCGAGCCATTTTCAAAACCGCCGGGGATAAAGTATGCCATACGGCCGATATGTAAATCCTTCTTGCTGTAAGCAGGGCTACATTGAACGTAACCGTAGTCACAACGAAGCTTTTCTTCAACGGTGTTCATAATTTTATTAAGGCCTTCGGTATCGAGCATATCAGCAAGTACTGCCCAAGTTTGAGTATTAAGGTACATCTTAGCCTGAACGCTGTCTTCAGAGCCAACCTTTTCATCCCAGTCATTAATACCGTAGATAAAGCGGTCGCCTTCAAATGCGTGTTCCAAAATAGCGGCTTTAAGAACAGCCTTTTCTTCTTGCAATTTGGCGATTAAATCTTCCTTACCACCCATAATTTCGCAAATGCGGCAGAATTCGTCGCAAGCCTTAACGGTTGCAATACTGAGCCAAGCGCTTTCGCCCTTTAACTGATTACCTGTGTTGTTGATGGAGTCGTTCCAGTCGCCGCCGCCCCACAATACCATATTACGCTTGCCACGGCTGTCTAAAAGGAAACGAAGACCTTTATACATATGGTTGAATACAGTATCGGTTTCGTCGCTTTCAAAATATGGTACAACTTCATCGAGTACCGAAAGGTCGCCCGATTCGTTTAAGTATGCCAAAATAGTTGCAGGAATCCAAGCGGCACCGTCATAATAAGGTGTGCGGTCAACGGGGTCAAACGCACGCATGGGGTTACCGTTGGGGCGTTGGTTAGAAAGGCAAACCTTAATTTTTTCTCTTGCCATTTCTCTATCAAAAGCACAAAGACCGGCAGAGTCTTGCATAATATCACGGAAGCCCTTTGAATAAACACGTCCCCAAGTTTTACCTAAGGAGATTTGGCGCTTAAGCCAGGTGTTAATCATAGTGTTGATGTAATCATCGGGTGTCTTTAAAACGTAGAGCTTATCCATTTGGTCAGCCGCACGCTTGATATTAGCAATAGTATTTTCAAATACGCCTTCTGCCAAATACTTGTCACAGTATTCGGTAGCCTTTGCCATATCGGTACAAACACCAATAGCAATATAAAGAGTCTTTTCTTCGCCGGGTTTTAAGGTAAGGCCAAATTGCATTGCACCGCAATACTGATTATCAAAAGAAGAACCCTTGTTTGAAAGCTGTTCATTTTGGAGTGCTTGTGGGTTGCCGTATGTATTATAAATACCCTTAAAGTTAACGTTGCTGAGTTCGTAAGAATCAGGCTTTAAGGATGCCTTCATAAATGTAGAAACGCAATCGTGTGAAATTGCAAAAGCATCGTGAATAAAGAAAAGACCGCCGAAATCTTCTTCATAATCTGCGTGGCCGTAAGCCAAGTGACCTGTAAGGTTTACAACAGGACGAGCATAAGGCACTAAATCAAGCTTTTTAACGTCGTCAGAATTATTGCGAACCTTAATTTTCCAAAGTTCTAACGAGCCTTCTTCAGGGATAGTGATAGTGAATTCGGTTTCAACACCCTTGTATTCACTAACAACCTGTTGATAGCCGATACCAACGTGGCATTCATACTTAGAAAAATCCTTGTTTTGATAGTTGCGGTTAGCATCGTAATATTCGCCGCTTTCACGGTCCTTCAAATAAATAATACGATTGTCTTGGCACTCAGCACTAAAGAGATATACTCTTTCCTGAGCGCTGATTCTAAGAAAGCTTTCGCCAAAACCAAAGTTGTCGATATTAGCGATAAAAAGCTCGTTCCAAAGGTAGTTTGTAAGCGGTCTGCGCGGACGCATATCGGTTACAACATACTCTTTTTTGGAATCGTTAAAATAACCTGTTTTAGTCATATTTTACTCTCCTTTTTGTGTACAAAATATTCCATTTTTATTATACTGATAAGCGCTCAAAAAGTCAATATAAATAACCCTTGAACAATCCTATTAAATATGCTAAAATTCACTTGGAGGAATGTTAATTATGTGTTTTGACAATATTTTAATTTTAGGTGACAGCTTTTCTACATTTGATGGTTATATACCCGAAGGTTATCTTACCTATTATGGCGAAAATACCGAAAAAAACACCGCCGTTCGAAAGGTTGAATACACTTGGTGGCACAAGCTTTGCAAGGAAACCAATTCTAACTTGGTTTTAAATAATAGTTGGTCGGGTTCAACCATTTGTTATACAGGTTACGATAATTACGATTGTTCTAAAACATCATCCTTTATTTTCAGGTTAAAGCAACTTATTGAAAACGGATTTTTTGAACAAAACAAAATCGATACCGTTTTTCTTTTTGGCGCAAGCAACGATTCGGGCGCAAATTCCCCTTTGGGCGAAATTAAGTACGATAATTTTGAAGAAAAAGACCTTTATTTTGCCTTCCCCGCAATATGTTATATTATAAAACTTTTAACAGAAACTTTACCGAATGCTAAAATTTATTTCCCGATTAATGATGATATTAAACCCGAAATAAGAGAAATGATTCCTGTCGCTTGTGAGCATTACGGCATTAAGGCAATTCCACTTAAAAATATTGACAAGCTCGAATATCACCCCACAATTGAGGGTATGGAACAAATTAAAAATCAAATTTTACTTGGCATAAAATAATTTGCTTAAAAGTGAGCGCAAAAAACGGAGTGGTTTCCCACTCCGTTAACTTTTTGTAATCATCAACCGTTGCCGTAAAGGGTTTCGCAAATTGCAGTTTTTGAAAGTTTATTTTTATTCATATTACGTTCAATTCTACGAACCAAAGTGCTATCAATATAACTATCGCCAAATACGTCTTTGATAACAAACTTGGTAATACTTGTGCTAAGAGCTTCGGTTGCGGTAAAGGTGACAATTTTTTTGCTGCCATAATAAATTGTAAAGGGTTTGCCGTTAGAGCTTGTATAAGCGGCAGACAACTTTG
Organism: Acutalibacteraceae bacterium; assembly: GCA_045635145.1. GTDB lineage: Bacteria > Bacillota > Clostridia > Oscillospirales > Acutalibacteraceae > UBA737. Next base: position 3,545 of record JAZRBQ010000087.1, read on the forward strand.
CACGGCCTTCATCGGTCATTTTCATAGTAAACTTATTTGTATTGGAATCGTAAGCAATAGCCGAACAATCTAATTCAGAAAATACTGTTTTTCCCGAATAATCAACTACGTTAATGTACGGCTTGAGTTCATAATCCAAAGACTGATTAGTAGCCTTATTTTGCGCAAACAACCAACTCCAGAGGCGACGGTCCATTGCTGCGCTGTAAGGAGCGGCACTATGCACACCACCGTCAAGAGTTGAGAATCGCATCATACCTGCCGAGCCTATTCTGTTATAAATACCCTTGGTAGCCATCATAAAATCTAAGTCGAAATCATATCCGACAGTAGTATCCGCAGAGCCGTGCCAACCCCAGATAGGTGTGGTCTTTAAGG
>JAZRBQ010000088.1:0-1606 GCA_045635145.1 Acutalibacteraceae bacterium
ATATGTTGGCGCTTAGATTTGGAACCGATTGGCTTAAATAAGAATTTAAGGATGATAGATTTTGACTAGATACGGACTCGTCGGTAAAAAGCTTACCCACAGTTTTTCAAAAGAAATTCACAGCAAATTAGCCGATTATAATTACGAACTTATTGAACTTAACGAAGACGGTGTAAAAGCCTTTTTTGAAGAAAAGGCTTTCTGCGCTGTGAACGTTACGATACCCTACAAGCAAACCGTTATCCCCTTTTTAGATTTCATAAGTGAAAAAGCTAAGAAAATCGGAGCGGTAAACACGGTTGTAAATAAGAACGGTCTGCTTTACGGCTATAACACCGATTATTACGGAATGAAAGCACTTATAGAAAAAACAGGCGTTGATTTAAAGGGTAAAAAGGTGCTAATTCTAGGCACAGGTGGCACCAGTAAAACCGCTCGTGTTTTAGCCGAAGATTTGTCTGCTCGCGAAATTCTTATCGTAAGCCGCACAAAAAGTGAAAATCACATCACATACCAAGAAGCAACCACTTTCCATAGTGATGCTAACGTTATTATCAACACTACCCCCGCAGGTATGTACCCCGATTGTGACGGAAATCCCATTGATATTAGCGGATTTTCCGCTTTAGAAGGTGTTATAGATGCAGTTTATAATCCGCTTCGCACAAATTTGGTATTAAATGCCAAGGCGCGCGGAATAAAGGCCGAAGGCGGACTTTATATGCTCGTAATGCAGGCTATTGTTGCGGTGGAAAAATTCTTGGATACCGAAATTTCAAAAGAAAAAGCCGATGCAATTTTTAGTGAAATACTATCGCAAAAAGAAAACATTGTACTTACAGGTATGCCATCAAGTGGCAAAACCACAGTTGGTAAACTTTTAAGTTTAGATGGATTTAGATTTTATGATTCTGACAAGGAAATTGAGAAACGCTGTGGCAACGCTATAAAAGACCTCATAACACAAAAAGGCGAAAAATATTTCCGCGATTTAGAGTCACAGGTTATAAAAGAACTCTCACTCGAGAGCGGATGTATTATCGCAACGGGCGGCGGTGCCGTTTTGCGAAACGAAAATATAACCGCTCTTAACAGAAACGGTAAAATCTTCTTTATAGATGCCGATATAAATCGCCTTAAAACTACGGCAGACCGACCTTTATCAAACAGTAAAGAAAAATTAATAGAGCTTTACGAAAACCGTATTGATATTTATAAATCTACTGCTGACGTAATTGTACCTGATACTACCGTAAACGACGAAGCCGAATATATTTTGAAGGCAAGAAAGGAACTTCTTAAATGAAAATACTTGTAATAAACGGACCTAATCTAAATATGTTAGGTATTCGTGAACCCGAGCACTACGGCAAGGAAACCTACCAAGACCTTGAAAATAAAATTAAGGCTCATTGCGAAAAAAATAATATCGAAGTAGAAATTTACCAATCCAACCACGAAGGATGCCTTGTTGACCAAATTCAAAAGGCTTACGGCAAATTTGACGGCATCGTTATAAACCCCGCCGCATACACCCACACAAGTATTGCAATTTTAGATGCCGTAAAATCGGTTAATATCCCCACGGTTGAAGTGCATATTTCCA
>JAZRBQ010000089.1:0-7032 GCA_045635145.1 Acutalibacteraceae bacterium
GCCAACGTTAGAAGTCATAATAATTACGGTGTTTTTAAAGTCAACACGCCTTCCTTGCGAATCGGTTAAAATGCCATCTTCCAAAATTTGTAAAAGCATATTAAAGACGTCGGGATGTGCTTTTTCAATTTCATCGAAAAGCACTACTGAATATGGGTTGCGCCTTACCTTTTCCGTAAGCTGACCACCATCTTCAAAGCCGACGTAACCGGGTGGCGAACCAACAAGACGGGATACGGTGTGCTTTTCCATATATTCCGACATATCAAGTCTTATCATCATATTTTCGTTGCCGAACATAGCCACGCTAAGCGCTTTGCAAAGCTCGGTTTTACCCACACCAGTAGGACCCAAAAATATAAACGAGCCTATCGGTCTTTTAGGGTCTTTAAGTCCCACACGGCCACGGCGAATAGCCTTTGCTACGGCCGTTACCGCTTCATTTTGACCAACTATTCGGTTGTGAAGCTCATCTTCTAAGTTTAATAGTTTTTCGCTTTCTTCTTTTGTTAACTGAACCACAGGTACACCGGTCCAGCTTGAAACTATTTGGGCAATACTCTCACTCGTTACCTTACCGTGCGAATGGGAGTTTTCGTTTTGCCATTTTTCCTTTTCGGCTTCGTATTTTTGCCTTAAATTGTTTGCTTTATCACGCAAAGCGGCAGCCTTTTCAAACTCTTGTGAATTTATTGCTTCGTCCTTTTCGCTTTCAATACTTGCAATTTTTGATTCAAGCTCTTTAATAGCATCGGGAATACCGCAATTTTGAAGCCTTACCTTTGAGCCTGCCTCATCGATTAAATCTATTGCCTTATCGGGCAAAAATCTATCGGTTATATATCGTGCCGAAAGCTTTACAGCACTTTCAATAGCCTCATCGGTAATCTCTACCTTGTGATGTGCTTCATATTTGTCGCGAAGACCCTTTAAAATAAGAATTGCGTCTTCTTCAGTTGGTTCAGCTACGTTGACGGGTTGAAAACGTCTTTCAAGCGCCGAATCCTTTTCAATATTTTTGCGGTATTCGGTTATTGTGGTGGCGCCTATAAGCTGAAATTCTCCACGCGCCAAGGACGGCTTTAAAATATTAGCCGCATCGGTAGAACCTTCTGCCGAGCCCGCACCGATTATGGTATGCACCTCATCTATAAATAAGATAATATCTTTTGCCTTTACAACCTCGTCAATAACCGCCTTTATGCGTTCTTCAAAATCGCCGCGGTATTTAGTACCCGCAACCATACCCGTCAAATCCAAAGTGAAAAGTCTTTTATTTTCCAAAATCTCAGGCACGTTTTTGGTTACTATTCTTTGTGCTAAGCCTTCAATAATAGCCGTTTTGCCGACACCCGGCTCACCAATAAGGCAAGGGTTGTTCTTTGTGCGACGGCAAAGAATTTGAATAATTCGTTCAATTTCGTTATCTCGGCCGATAACAGGGTCAATTTTACCCTTTTTAGCATTTTCGGTTAAATTTATACCGTATTTTTGAAGTGTCGGGGTTTTGCTATCTTTATTTCTTTCCTTTTCGGTGCTTATATCGGCATTAGCATCTATACCCGAAGCCTTTAAAATACCATTTGTAAGGGAAGGGATATCTACACCCAGCTCATTCAAAAATCGCACGGCAAAATTATCGCCATCGGACAAAATACCAATAAGCAAATGTTCAGTGCCAACAAACTTTTTGCCAATATTGTTACAACCTGTCATTGCTGTTTCTATAACCCTTTTAGCACGGGGTGTAAAATAATCGGGCGAAAGCTTTGTAACGGTTCCGCAACCGATTTGTGCGCGAATTAACCCCTCCACCTTTTCGGCAGTAACACCGTTTTTGCCAAGAACAACAGCCGCAACACCGCTTCCCACACGCAATAAGCCTAAAAGCAAGTGTTCGCTTCCAACATAGGTATGACCCAAGGTTTCGGCTGAATGTATTGCCTGATTTAACGCCTCATTAGCCTTGGCAGTAAATCCGTTAAAATTATATTTCATAGTATCTCCTTTATTGTGTCAGAGCCTCCCTTATCATATTGGCTCTATAAATATCACGCTCTTTGGGGTCCATTATGCCGTATTTTTGCATAAGCATAAAGGGTTGCGCTTCGACAAGTAATTTTATGGGCGAATTTTCTATATTAAGTATGCCCATACTAACCCCCAACTTAACGCGTGAGAGTAAATTTATCATCTCATTGCTTGAAAGTATTCGCGCATTTTGTAAAATACCAAGCGCGCGGTAGCAAACGTCTTCAAGCTCTAATTTATTAAGTCTTGAACGGCTTTGTTCTTCCTTTTCGATAAGTTGGGCTGTAATAATGCTCAAATTATCGATAGCATTTTTTTCACTAAGACCCAAAGTAATTTGGTTTGAAACCTGATAAAGCGCCGCAGCCGATTTAGAGCCTTCGCCGTACATACCCCTTACGGTAAATCCTATTTTTGCAATAGAATTTACAAGCGGTTCAATTTCGCCGCTGTTTTCAAGGGCGGGTAAATGAAGCATTACCGACGCTCTAAGCCCTGTGCCCAGATTGGTCGGGCATTGGGTTAAAAAGCCTAGCTTACTATCAAAAGCAAATTGCAAAGCAGAGTACAACAAACTATCAATACGCTCGGCAATATCGTACCCTTCTTTAAGGGTTAAGCCGCCTAAAATAACCTGAATGCGAAGGTGGTCTTCTTCCCCTATCATAATACTTATGCTTTCATCATCGGATAGTATGATTGCACTGTTTTCACTATTGTTTGCAAATTCGGGACTTATAATGTGACGTTCAACCATTGCAAATTTTTGAGTTTCGGGAACGGTTGACATATCAATATATTTAAGGCTTTTCGCAAAGGGTGTATTACTGTTTAAGATAGCATCCCTAACCTTTAAATTGAGTTCTTTTCGCTCTGAGGCGGTCATTCGCGACGGAAAGGGAAAACCCTTTAAATTACGGGCAAGCCTTATTCGACTGCTTATTGCAATTTTATTGTCTTTTTCATTTGTATTGTACCAATTGCTCATTATTTACCTGCCTCCATTTCCTTAATTCTATCCCTTACAACAGCCGCCTGTTCATAATTTTCTTCAGCCACAAGACGTGCTAATTCTTTACGCAAATCGTCGATGCTTGTTTTCTTTGGTGTTACCACAAGCGGCGCACTGTTGGGAACCTTGCCCACATGATTCAAACTGCCGTGAACACGCTTTAAATATGGCAACAATTCATCATAAAAGGTGTTGTAACACTCGCTACAACCAACCTTTCCGCTATGCGCAATATCCGAAAATGAAGCGCCGCAAACCGAACACTTCTTACCGTCGGAAATTGTGTTGTATTTTGAAATATCGCCAAACATTGAAGCCAACATGCCCGTAAGGCTGTTAGCCCCAAAACCTTCAGCCGCGGCACATTCAGCACAAAGGTTATACTCCTTTTTTACTCCGTTTACGACTGATTTTATATGAGTAGTAGCCTGTCTTTTATTACATTTTTCACACAACATAACCATTTCTCCTAAATAAGTGTTAAAAGCATTTGCTTTAAAAGTGATGCCCGCAAAGTATCTCGCAAAACAGGTGGTACGCATTGCATTACGGTATTAGAAACCGCAGAATACATTAAATCAGCCTGTTTTTTATCAATTAAATCGGCTTCAAGGCAGTTTTCAATAACAATACGGGTGGTAAGAGGGTCAATTCTTTCCCCTATTGAATTTATAATATGCATAAGTGCCGAAGTGCTTTGAAGCATTACACGCTTTATACGAATATACCCCCCACCGCCACGGCGACTTTCGATTATATATCCGTGTTCAGGAGTAAAACGCGAAGATAAAACATAATTAATTTGGCTTGGCGCACATCCCATAAGACTCGCAAATTCGTTACGCTGAATTTCGGCGGTATTCACTTCCGATTCATTAAGCATCCTTATAATTTCTTTAGTAATCAAGTCACTTAGTCTCATTTTAAAACTCCTTTTTGACCTTCTCTGACTTTAATTATACACGAAAGTCAGGAAAAGTCAAACACTTTTTTCGGTAACACAATTTTTTTCTTGGCATAGTATGTGATGAAGACAAAAAAGGAGGTCTTTTCAATGTGTAATAATAACGGTTGTACTTGGATTATCATCTTAATCCTCATCCTCTTCTGCTGTGGCGGTTGGGGTAACGGCAACAGCATCGGTTGCGGCAATAGCTGTGGCTGCGGTTGCGAAAATACCTGCAATACCTGTTGCTAATTCATAAAAAAAGTAGGGTCCCGAAGAATCGGGACCTTATTTTTTATGCCTTTTATGTTTAAATTATTGCTTTTTTGTTAAAATGATAGTATATTAATATTATAAAGTCAAAGGAGGCTTAATATGAAACTAAACTATAAGCGCACTATACTTGTCGGTATGGCATTTTTCCTTATAACTGCCTTTTGGCAAGCATACGATTCTATCATCCCGCTAATACTTACCAACCACTACGGCTTACCGCAATCTATTTCGGGTACTGTTATGTCGGTAGATAACATTCTTGCAGTATTTTTGCTACCCGTTTTTGGTGCTTTGTCAGATAAGGTTAACACCCGTTTTGGTAAGCGCACACCCTTTATTTTCATAGGTACAATTATTGCGGTTATATCCTTTATAGCCCTTTCCTTGATCGACAACGTCCAGTTAGCAAAGGTTATTGCGGCTGATATTCCCAATCTTGTCACACCCGATAATGCCGAAGCCATTCAAAAACTCACATTGGATTTAACCCTTAAAAATCCAATGCCATTGGTTGGTTTTATTGCAACACTTTTGCTAACCCTTATCGCTATGGCGACCTTCCGCTCCCCTGCTGTTGCATTAATGCCCGATGTTACCGTTAAACCCTTGCGTTCAAAGGCAAACGCTATTATCAATTTAACAGGTACCGCAGGCGGTATTTTGGTATTGGCGCTTGGTATTGTTTTCGCTACATCTAAACACGCTTATATGCAATACACCGGCTATTTCTTAGCGGTTGTTGCTATTATGCTTGTGGGATTCATTATCTTCCTTTTAACCGTTAAGGAAAATAAGTGGGCAGCTGAAATGGAAGAACAATCTAAATTATTAGAACCCGAAAATGAAGAAAATGACGATGTAAGCGGCAAATTATCCAAAGGTGAATTCCGTTCACTTATGCTTATTTTAGCTTCGGTTGCTCTTTGGTATATCGGTTATAACTCGATTACAAGTAAATATTCGGTATATGCCACAACCATACTCGGCTTTGACTTTAACTTAACCCTTATTATCGCCCAAGCCGCCGCCATTGTTTCTTATATTCCAATTGGTATTATTTCTTCAAAGCTTGGTCGTAAAAAGACCATTCTTGCGGGTGTTTTAATCCTTGCAGCCGCATTCTTTATGGGCAACTTTGTAACACCTAATACTCCCGAATTTATAATGTACCCCATCTTTATACTTGCAGGTATCGGTTGGGCCACCATCAACGTAAACTCCTTCCCGATGGCAGTTGAACTTGCAAAAGCAGGCAACGTTGGTAAATACACAGGCTATTATTACACCGCATCAATGGCAGCCCAAATAGTAGCACCTATACTTTCGGGTGTGCTTTACGATATATTTGGTATGCGTCTTGTATTCTTCGCATTCGGTACCGCTTTTGTTGTATTCTCATTTATTACTATGTTATTCGTGCGCCACGGCGACAACAAGGTTGAAAAAGCCGATAGCGTACTCGAAATGTTGGATGTTGACTAATTATGATTTTTTTGTATATTCTTTTACCCATTATAGTTTTGGCGTTAATTTATCTTTTTGTTTTAATACCACTAAGAAAAAAACGACCTTTTGATAAAAAGTTTTTTTGCAGTTATGCCCACCGCGGTCTTCACGGCAACGGTGTTGTTGAAAACTCGCTTGAAGCTTTCGGCTTGGCTGTAAACAACGGCTTTGGCATTGAGCTTGACGTTCAACTTTCTAAAGATGGCGAAGTAGTAGTTTTTCACGACGGCACCCTTAACCGAATGACAGGTGTTGATAAAAACGTAATTGACCTTACTTTACAAGAACTTAAAGAATTAAGATTAAAGGACAGCGACCAGACAATTCCCACTTTTAAGGAAGTTTTGGCACTTGTTGATGGCAAAGTTCCCTTGCTTGTAGAAATCAAGGGCGATACCTTTGATTTTTCGGTTTGCCCCAAGGTAGCTGAAATTTTAAAGGAATATAAGGGCGACTTTTTAATAGAATCCTTTAACCCTTTCATTGTAAAGGAAATGAAAAGATATTTACCCGACGTTCTTTACGGTCAGTTGTACTACAACAGATGTCTTGACAAAAAGAGTTACAGCCTATTAAACGTTACCTATACCGGTATGATGCTTAACGTCGTTTCACGTCCTGACTTTTTGGCGTATGACAAACACACCAGAAATTCATTTGTTGTAAAACTTACAACAAAGCTTTATAAACGCCCGCGATTTGTATGGACACCAAAAGGCCAAGACGAAATTGAATTTGCAAAATCCTTAGGTGAGAACCCGATTTTTGAACTTTATAAATAGCAAAAAGCTGTGTGGACAACCCACACAGCTTTTAATTTTTATGCCATTGTAGTTTTAATTTTTATTCCGTCTTTAGCGGTAGCAGTAATCGCCTTAAGACTGCCTTCACCGTTGTTCACAATAGTATCAACCACCTGCGACTCTAATTCGCGACGGATAATATTACGAAGCTCTCTAGCACCACGCTTTCCGCCATCGCACTTGTCTGCCAAATATTCGCACAGCTTTTTATCAAAAGAGAATTCAATTAACTTTTCTTTTAAAGCTTCCTTTAATTCGTCGAGCATAAGTGCCGATATTTTAACAAGTGTATCGCGCGAAAGCGGAGAAAATACTACAATTTCATCCACACGGGCAATAAATTCGGGACGTAAAAATTCTTCCAAAGCCTTTATTGCTTTATCTTTAGACGCTTCCGATGCGGTTTTGCCAAAGCCTAAGATATTATCCTGTTTTTGACTGCCTGCGTTAGAGGTCAT
>JAZRBQ010000090.1:0-12763 GCA_045635145.1 Acutalibacteraceae bacterium
AGTTGGGGCAAACCATACCTTCTTCAGCGAGCATATCTGCATCTAAATAAATTGTGTCGTTGCAAACGGGGCATTCAATTTCGTAAACCTCGTCATCACAGCAATCACAATCACAATCATCGTCATCGCAGCAGCAATCACAATCATCATCGTCATCTTCATAGATGAAATCTTCTAAAGAAGCTAAATCTTCATCAACAGCGTCGATTTGTTCCATAAGTTCGTCGCAACCGTCTTCGATATCGCAGATTTCTTCGGTGATGTCGCCGAGTAAATCGATAATAGCGGTAAGGATTTTGCCTTCCTTAGTGCTATCGTCTAAATTTAAACCTTCAGCCAAGCCTTTGATGTAAGCAATCTTTTCGCAAATATCCATTCTAAATACCTCCGTCAAATATTAACCGCGTTCCATATATTCGCCTGTACGGGTATCAACTCTAATCATATCGCCTTCGTCGATAAATAAAGGTACGCGAATTTCAGCGCCTGTTTCTAATGTAGCAGGTTTTGTTGCATTGGTAGCTGTGTCGCCCTTGAAGCCGGGGTCGGTTTGGGTAACTTGAAGTTCAACGAATGTTGGGGGTTCAACACCGAAAACCTTGCCCTTGTAGGACAATACCTTACATACCATGTTTTCCTTAACAAACTTGAAGTTATCGCCTAAATCACTAGCATTGATGGGTTCAAGTTCATAAGTTTCTTGGTCCATAAAGTAGTAAAGACCATCGTCATTGTAAGAATATTCCATATCCTTTCTTTCAATGAAAGCGGTGGGGAATTTTGCGGTGGGGTTGTAGCTCTTTTCAATAACAGAGCCAGTAATAACGTTTTTAATCTTTGTTCTTACGAAAGCCGCACCCTTACCAGGCTTAACGTGTTGGAATTCAACAACCTGAACTACGTTTCCGTCTTCTTCAAAGGTAACTCCGTTTCTAAAATCGCCGGCACTAATCATAATAATAATCCTCCAAAATGTTATTATTCATTATATTTTCATACATAATTATTATAAAGCCTTTTAGGGCTTTTGTCAAGGTTAAGTATAAACACTTGATTAAATAAATTAATCGTGCTATACTAATAAAACAAAAGGAAAGGAGTTGTAAAATGATTACTAAAGATATTAAGTACGTTGGCGTTAACGACCACAAAATTGACCTTTTTGAAGGCCAATATATTGTTCCCAACGGAATGGCATATAATTCATACGTTATAAAAGATGAAAAATCCGCCGTTATGGATTCGGTTGATATAAACTTTAAAGACGAGTGGCTTCAAAACATAAAAAATGAGCTTGGTGCCACCGCTCCCGACTACCTTATTATTCAACATATGGAACCCGACCATTCTTCTTCCATTGCTGAATTTATGAAGTTTTATCCCGAAACTACTATTGTTTCTACCGATAAGGCGTTTGCAATGATGCAAAGATTTTTCGGCACTGATTTTGCCGATACCCGCCTTGTTGTAAAAGAAGGCGATACGCTGACTCTCGGTGCACACACCCTTAATTTTATCACCGCCCCGATGGTTCACTGGCCCGAAGTTATGATGACCTACGACAGTTGCGATAAGGTGCTTTTCTCGGCTGATGCGTTCGGCAAATTCGGTGCGCTCGACTGTGAAGAAGACTGGGCTTGCGAAGCCAGACGCTACTACTTCGGTATTGTTGGTAAATTTGGTGTTCAGGTACAAGCCGTACTCAAAAAAGCGGCGGCGCTTGACATTCAAATTATTTGTCCCTTACACGGACCCGTGCTTAGCGAAAACTTAGGCTATTACCTTGATTTATACAACACCTGGTCTTCCTACGGTGTTGAAAGCGAAGGCGTTGTAATTTGCTACACCTCGGTTTACGGCAACACCAAAAAGGCTGTTGAAATTTTAGCCGAAGAATTAAAGGCTCTTGGCTGTCCGAAGGTGGCCGTTAACGACCTTGCGCGCTGTGATATGGCAGAAGCCGTTGAAGATGCTTTCCGCTACGGCAAGCTAGTGCTTGCTACCACCACTTACAATGGCGGCATCTTCCCCTTTATGCACGAATTTATCCACCATTTAACCGACCACGGCTATAAAAACCGCAAAATCGGTATTATTGAAAATGGCAGCTGGGCACCCGTTGCAGCTAAAACCATTGTAAAAATGTTTGAAGGCAGCAAAGACATCACCTTTACCGATACGGCGGTTACCATTGCTTCTTCTGTAAAGGATGAAACTATAGAACAAATTAAAAAATTAGCTACAGAAATTTTATAATTATGTTGCATAATTATTTTTTCTTATGCTATACTAAAATAAACCTAATATAAAGGAGTTTTGATCATGGCAAACAAATACGCAGGTACAAAAACCGAACAAAATCTTGGCGCCGCTTTTGCGGGCGAATCCCAAGCAAGAAACAAATACACCTACTTTGCTTCTAAAGCTAAAAAGCAAGGCTTTGAGCAAATTGCGGCTCTTTTCTTAAAGACTGCCGACAACGAAAAAGAACACGCTAAAATGTGGTTTAAAGAACTTCACGGTGGCATTGGCGACACTAAGGATAACCTTTTAGACGCTGCCGAAGGCGAAAACTACGAATGGACCGATATGTACGACGGCTTTGCAAAGGATGCTGAAGAAGAAGGCTTCCCCGAACTTGCAAAGAAATTCCGCTTGGTTGCCGCTATTGAAAGACACCACGAAGAACGCTACCGCGCACTTCTTAAAAACGTTGAAATGGCTCAAGTTTTCGAAAAGAGCGAAGTTAAAGTTTGGGAATGCCGCAACTGTGGTCACATTATTATCGGTGAAAAAGCACCCGAAGTATGCCCCACCTGTGACCACCCCAAAGCATATTTTGAAATTCACGCTGAAAATTACTAATATATAAAGGGGAAATAAAAATGAAATACGTATGTAATATTTGCGGTTACGTTTATGACGAAGAATTAGGCGACGAAGACAACGGCATTGCTGCCGGCACAAAATGGGAAGATTTACCTGAAGATTTTGCCTGCCCACTTTGCGGTGTTGGTAAAGAAGATTTTTCTGAAGAATAAACCCATAAACCACTAAAAGCACCCTTACGGGTGCTTTTTTTATGCCTTTTAACATCCTTGACAACCAATGGTTGACAAAACTTAAACAATATTGGTTGACAAGTGAAAATTACTGTACTATACTGTTTTTATAAATTTTAATTTTAAAGAAAGGTGGCGAATAATATGATGAAAAATTGGAGAACACATACTTTTATTTATCGGATGTCATATACGTCGCCCACAAAGCTTTGAACGCTAGGGATATTTTTGCACATCCGAACTATTCGGGTGTGCTTTTTGTTTGGCAACAACTTGTATTGCACCCGCAAGGGTGCTTTTTATTTTTACAAAGCACCTAAATTAAAAAACATCACACTATCTGGATGAAAGGAGGATAACACACCATGAATTTGCCCATTTATGAAATTACGATTGCGGACAGAATTAAAAATTACCGCAAAGAACACAATTTATCGCTATATGGTTTTGGCAAACTGCTGGGTGTTTCGGCGCAAGCCGTGTATAAATGGGAAAACGGAATTTGTTATCCCGATATTATATTTTTGCCACAGCTAGCACAGATATTAAACTGTAAAACCGATGATTTTTTTAAATAAATATCTATATAATGTAGGGGATGGGTTGCCCGTCCCACAAAAATAATAAAAAGCCAAAAGCAAGGGGAACCCCCTCCCCTACAGTTATATTAAAAAGTAGCAAAATTTTCTAAAAAATGCTTGACAAATTCCCTTTCCATACATATAATATCATTTGGTTAGCAACGGCTAACACATTTTTAAGACTTTTAGTTAGCCTATGCTAATTGAGTCTTACTCCCTTTTCGAGAGGACTATTATGACACTTAGAGAAACAGATTTAGGAACCGAATATATTATAAAACAAATTGATACAGACGACGAAGAGTTAAACGACTTTTTATTTTCGCTTGGTTGTTACAGCGGTGAGTCTATAACCGTTATATCTCGCCTTAAAGCAACCTGTGTTGTATCAATTAAGCATGCCAGATACAGTATTGACAATCAATTAGCCGAAGCCATTAAGGTTTATTAATCTTATCTTCGGCCTATTTTTAAAAACATTAGTTAGCAAAGGCTAACTCAAGATTAAGGAGAACTTTTATGCGAATTGCACTAGCAGGCAACCCAAACTCAGGTAAAACCACAATGTACAATGCCTTGACCGGCTCTAATGAAAAGGTTGGCAACTGGGCAGGTGTTACTGTGGACAAAAAAGAACACCCCATCAAAAAGGTCTATTCAGGTAGTGAACAGCTTACCGCCGTTGACCTTCCCGGTGCCTACTCGATGTCGCCCTTCACTAGTGAAGAAAGCGTTACAAGCACTTACGTCAAGAACGAAAATCCCGACGTTATTATCAACATCGTGGATGCAGATAATCTAAGCCGTAGTCTTTTCTTTACTACCCAACTTTTAGAACTTGGTATTCCCCTTGTAGTAGCCCTTAACAAGAGTGACATCGGTAAGAAAAAAGGCAACAAAATTGATGCCGAAGCCCTTGCTTTAAAGCTTGGTTGTCCTGTTGTGAAAACCGTTTCTACTTCGGCTGATGGTTTAAAAAGCCTCATCGAAACAGCTGTCGCACAAGTAGGTAAAAAACAAACCGCACCCTACACACAAGAAGATATTGACTTAACCGACAAAACGCAGGTTAAAGAAGCCGACCGCAAACGCTTCGACGTGGTTAACGGCATTGTAAAAGAAGTTGAAACCCGCAAGGTTCTTACCAAAGATAAGAACATCGGTGATAAGATTGACGCAATTATCACAAACAAGTGGCTCGGTATTCCGATTTTTGCCGTTGTTATGTTCCTTGTGTTCTACATTTCACAAACCACTCTTGGCACTTGGATTGCCGAAGGTGTAGAAGTCGGCGATAAGTTTATCCCCGGCCTTGTTCCCTTGCTCGAAATGTTTCAAAGCTTCGTGGGTAGCTTGCTCGAAAACGCTAATCCTTTAATTTCCGCCATCCTTGTTGACGGCGTTATCGGTGGTGTTGTAGCAGTTGTTGGCTTTTTACCGCTTGTTATGGTAATGTATTTCCTAATCGCTTTACTCGAAGATTGCGGATATATGTCCCGCGCGGCAGTAGTGCTTGACCCGATTTTCAAAAAAGTTGGTCTTTCGGGCAAATCGGTTATTCCTTTTGTTATTACGGTAGGCTGTGCCGTGCCCGGTGTTATGGCAAGCCGTACCATTCGCAACGAGCACGAACGCCGTGCCACCGCAATGCTTGCCCCCTTTATGCCCTGTGGCGCAAAAATCCCCGTTATTTCTCTTTTTGCAGGCGCGTTTTTCGACAATGCAGGTTGGGTTAGTGCGCTAATGTATTTTGCAGGCATTTTACTAATCTTCCTTGGTGCGCTCCTTATCAATCTTATTACAGGTTATCGCGCTAGAAAATCATTCTTTATTATTGAACTTCCCGAATATAAAGTTCCGTCCTTCTGGGGCGCATTCAAGTCGATGTGCGCTCGTGGTTGGTCTTACATAGTAAAAGCCGCAACTATTATTCTTCTTTGCAATATGGCGGTACAGTTAATGCAAACATTCACTTGGCGCTTTACCGTAGCCGAAAGCGCAAATGCTTCTATTTTAGCATCTATCGCTTCGCCCTTTGCTTATTTGTTAGTACCCATTGTGGGCGTTCTTTCTTGGCAGTTAGCCGCCGCCGCAATTACAGGTTTTATTGCCAAGGAAAACGTTGTCGGCACACTTGCAGTATGCTTTGTAGGTCTTTCTAACCTTATCGACACCGAAGAATTAGCCTTAATGGAAGGGGCAGGAAATGAAGTTGCAGGTATTATGGCAATAACAAAGGTTGCCGCACTCTCGTACCTTATGTTCAACCTTTATACTCCCCCTTGCTTTGCCGCAATCGGCGCTATGAATGCCGAAATGAAGAGTGCAAAATGGCTTTGGGGCGGTATTGGTTTACAACTTGCAGTAGGTTACACCGTGGCTTACTTTATTTACACAATCGGCACACTTATAACCGCTCCCGCTACCCTTAACGTCACCGCCGCTGTTGCAGGTTTTGCTGCAATTAGCTTGATGGTAATTATAATGATTGCTATCTCATATAAAAACAATAAAATTTTAAAACAAACAGGTAAATAATATGGAAAATGCAATAGTAATTGTTATTTTAGCCGCAATTGTTGCCGCAATTGTTTTGTATTTAGTGAAAGCCAAAAAACGCGGAGAAAAATGCATTGGTTGCCCCTATGCTAAACAATGTAGCGGTAAATGCGGAAAGAATACAAAATAATAAAAAATTTCGAATTATTCATTAAAAAAGCACCGTTTACACGGTGCTTTTTAATTTTTTCATCGCCTTTTTAAACTGAATAGCAAACAATATGGCTGTAAATGTAACTGCAATCGCATCGGCACAAGGTTCGGCAAGGTAAACACCAATTGTTTTGTTTTCAACCAAATGCGGAATAAGATATATAAACGGAATCAGCAATACAAACTTTCGCACAATAGCCACTATAATAGAGCAGGGTGCATTGCCAATTGATACAAAGGTCATTTGTGCCGCAATTTGAATACCAAACAAGCACAAAACTGCGCAATAAATGCGAAGTGCCTTTGCGGTAAATACTAACAGTTGAGCATCAGGGGTGAATATTCCCGCAAACACCCTTGGGAATATCATAATTGCTCCCCAAATTGTTATAGAATAAACAAGACAGCTAATAAGTAATAATTTAAAGGTCTTTTTAACGCGGTCAACGTTTTTTGCCCCAAAGTTATAGCTTAAAATAGGTTGTGCGCCCTGCGCCACACCCTGCATTGGCATCATAGCAAACTGCATAACGCTTGTGAGTATAGTCATAGCCCCTACAGCAAGGTCGCCGCCATACCTTAAAAGCGAAGAATTAAAACAAACCGAAATAACACTCTCGCTGCTTTGCATAATAAAGGTTGAAAGCCCAAGCGCCAAACAGGGCAAAACCAATTTTGCATTAATGCGCATATTTTTCACTTTAAGTTTAAGATAAGTTTTTTTGCCGGTTATAAACAATAGCACCCACCCACAAGATAACGCCTGTGAAATGATAGTGGCGAGTGCCGCACCCTTAACCCCCATATTAAACCCAAAAATAAATATTGGGTCAAGGATTATATTGCTTACTGCACCAACCAATACCGTTTTCATTCCAACGGTAGCAAAGCCTTGCGCTGTAATAAAAGCACCCATACCAAGTGTTAACTGCACAAAAATCGTACCTATTGAGTAAATAGTTATATAATCGGTAGCGTAGCCAATAGTGTTTTCACTTGCGCCAAAAGTTAAAAGCAAATCCTTACCAAAAACAAGCAAAACCACGGTAAGAATTACCGATATTATTATTTGAACGGTAAAGCAACCGCCCATAATTTTTTCAGCCGACTCATTATCTCCGCTGCCCATAGAAATAGAAGCCTTAGGCGCGCCACCCGCACTTATAAGAGCCGCAAATGCCGAAATTATCATAATTATTGGCATACAAACGCCCACACCCGTAAGCGCTAAATTGCCCACCTTTGGAATATGACCTATATAAATGCGGTCAACAATATTATATAGCATATTTATAAGCTGTGCCACAACCGTAGGCAATGCCAGTTTAAAAAGCAACCTTCCTACAGGTTCGGTGCCAAGCATTTCTTTATTTTTGCTCATACTATCACTCCGTGATATATTATTACTTAAAAATTATACCCATATTTATTATAAATTTCAAGAATGATGTTTTTAAATTTTAGTAGCTAATACCATTCGTTTAGCGCGTTCTTACTTTCTTAAACTTTTACAAAATAGGCCATAAAAACAAATTCATCTTTAATAAGACATATAACAAAACCGCCACAAAATTGTGACGGTTTTTAATGTTAGTTTTTATTTTTAAGCTGTCCTATCGCTTTAGAAATTTCCATTACAACGAGTGGTACTAAAATAAGTCCCAACGCGATGAGATAAAGCTTTAAGGGTAAAATTTCAAGTCCGAAAGCGATTCTTGCGGGGGTAAATAAAACTAAAAGCACAAGCAAGAGTGAAACAAGTGTTGCACCGTTAAGCTTTTTATTGCGGAACATACCAATCTTAAAGAGTGAATATTCGCTACGCATATTAAAGGCTTGAACTACTTGAGAAAGTGCTAATACCATAAACGCCATTGTTTGACCGCCGGCAAGGGTGCCTGTAACATTTTCGCCAAGTTTGAAACCAATAAGCGTGAGTGCCGCAAACATAGCACCTTGAAGCACTACCTTAATACCAAATCCGTTTGCAAAAATACCTTCGCTTTTTGGTTTCGGTTTTTTATCCATAACGTCAGATTCAACGTCTTCCATACCAAGTGCGATTGCGGGGAGTGAGTCGGTTACAAGGTTAATCCACAAAAGTTGCATTGAAAGTAAAGGTGTTTTATGCCACAAAAGCATTGCTAAAAATACTGTGATTACTTCGCCAATATTTGTACCAAGTAAGAAACCGACAACCTTTTTAATGTTAGCATAAATGCCACGGCCTTCGCGCACAGCATCAACAATAGTTGCAAAATTATCGTCGGTAAGGGTCATATCGGCAGCACCCTTCGCAACGTCGGTACCTGTAATACCCATAGCGCAGCCAATATCCGCCGCCTTCAAAGCAGGGGCGTCGTTAACGCCGTCGCCCGTCATAGAAACAACCTGACCCTTGCGTTGCCAAGCCTTAACTATGCGGATTTTATTTTCGGGTGAAACACGGGCATAAACCGCAATGCTTTCAACCTGCGCGTCTAATTCTTCATCGGTCATAGCGTCGAGTTCTGCGCCTGTAATAGCACGGTCGCCGTCAAGCATAATGCCAAGCTCTTTTGCTATAGCCGAAGCCGTAACAACGTGGTCGCCCGTAATCATAACAGGCTTAATACCAGCCCTGCGGCAAAGCTTAACCGCTTCTTTAGCTTCAGGTCTTGGCGGGTCAATCATACCCACAAGGCCCAAGAAGGTAAGACCTTTTTCCAAATCATCAGATTTAGGATTTTGCGGCACAACGTCAATTACCTTATATGCGATAGCCAAAACACGCAAAGCGTTTTCGCTCATAGAATCGGTAATCTCACGCGCTTTATCCAAATCCCCCTTGACACAACGGGGAGCCATCATATCAAATGCGCCCTTAACGATAACCATGTTTTTGCCGTCAATATTATTAACGGTTGTCATAAGCTTTCGGTCAGAATCAAAGGGAATTTCAGCCAAACGGGGATATTTTCCGTTTAATTCGTCCTTGGGCATACCGCTTTTGTGCGCGGCATAAACAATTGCGGTTTCGGTCGGGTCGCCGATGTGTTGCTCACTATCGCCTTCAAACACAACCGAACCGTCGCAGCAAAGTGTACCGAACATAAGCAAGTTTTTAATAGCGTCGCTATTATTTTTTGTAATATCTTCAATTTCGCCGCCGTCAACGTAAGCCTTAACCAAGGTCATACGGTTTTGGGTAAGCGTACCTGTTTTATCCGAACATATAACCGAAGCGCTACCCAAGGTTTCAACCGCGGGAAGCTTGCGGATAAGGGCATTCTTTTTAACCATACGCTGAACGCCGATTGAAAGCACGATTGTAACGATAGCGGGCAAACCTTCGGGAATGGCCGATACCGCCAAAGAAACAGCAGTCATAAATATTTCAAGCACAGGGATTTTATTAAGAAGACCTACCACAAATATAACACCGCAGGCAGCAAGGGCAATAATACCTAAATATTTACCCAACTGCGCGAGTTTTTGCTGTAAAGGTGTTTGGGCATCTTCTTCGTTATCAAGAAGATTAGCGATTTTGCCCATTTCGGTATCCATACCGATTGCAGTAACAACGGCAGTTGCCGTGCCGTAAGCAATCGAGCAACCCGAATATACCATATTATGCCTATCGCCAAGGGGTGCATTTTCGGGAACTTCGGCTTGATAATCCTTTTCAGCCGGTACAGATTCGCCTGTTAAAGCCGATTCTTCCGATTTTAAGCCTGCGCTTTGCAAAAGACGGGCATCAGCAGGGACAAAATCACCTGCTTCAAGACGGATAATGTCACCGGGGACTAATTCGCTCGCATCAATTATTTGCTCAACACCGTCACGAATAACACGGGCGTGCGGCGCCGACATATTTTTAAGTGCGTCGAGCGCTTTTTCGGCTTTACCTTCTTGATAAACACCCATAACGGCATTTAGTATTACAATTAAAAGAATAAGAGCGGGTTCAAACAATTCGCCCCAATTCTTTTCTACCACTACCACAACAAAAGAAACTATTGCAGCGGCAATGAGAATTAAAATCATCGCATCTTTAAATTGGTCAAGAAAACGCTGTAAGGTGGTTTTCTTTTTCTTTTCTCGCAAACGGTTTTCACCGTATTGCTTTTGCCTTTCGGCAACTTCGTTGCGGCTTAAGCCTTTATTCATATCGGTTTTAAGCTCGTTCAACAAATCGTTTGCCTTTTGACTGTATGATGTCAATTTTTACTCCTCCTAATATGTTGTAAAATTATGTTTTTTGACATTGATAACAATTATACCCTTGAATTTAAAATAATGTTTAACAGATTATTAACATTTTATACTAACGATTATACATTAATTATATGCAAAATTCAAGATTCATAAAATTTTAAAAAACAACTTAAATTTATGCAAGAAAATCGCCTACTTGCGCGTTATTATTGTAGAAATACAAAAAAGGGTGTGTTATAATTGGTTTATAAATAATTTTATAAGGAGAATATATGAAACTCATAAAATCATTCAAAAAAATCGTTGCCTTTTTACTTTGCCTATGCCTTATCGGTGGCGTGGCTTTAATTCTGATAAATGCCCGTGTTAAATCTGTTGTTAAGGAATCAATTTTAACCGTTGATGAAGCCAAAGAGCTCAACGACATAGACTGCATTATCGTGCTTGGCTGTCAGGTAAAAGCCGACGGCAGTTTAAGCCATATGCTTCGCGACCGTCTTGAGCGCGGGACCGAACTTTACAAGCAAGAAGCCGCTCCCAAAATAATTATGAGCGGCGACCACGGACAAGTTGATTACGACGAAGTAAATGCTATGAAGCAATACGCCATAGAAAACGGCGTGCCGAGCGAAGACGTATTTATGGACCACGCGGGTTTTTCCACCTATGAAACGGTTTATCGCGCAAGAGATATTTTCGAAGCCGAAAAGGTTATAATCGTAACCCAAGAATATCATCTTTACCGCGCACTTTACATTGCAAAGCAATTAGGGGTTGAAGCCTATGGCGTTTCAGCCGACCTTAACCGCTATGCAGGTCAATCAATGCGTGATTTGCGTGAAATTTTAGCCAGAAACAAAGATTTTGCCAAGTGCATTTTCAAGCCCGAACCGACCTATTTAGGCGAGGCTATTCCAGTAAGCGGTAACGGTGACGCAACAAACGATTAATTTTAAGGAGAAATTAATATGAAGCTTAACCGTATTATTCTAACCGTAATTAGCCTTATTCTCGTTTTAGCCTTTATTTTCAACCTTTGCGGTTGTACTTCACAAATAAAACCCACAAATTTGATGGCCAATGTTACACCACGCGAAGTTATTATTCCAACCTATTCCTACTCACCCGACGGCGCAATTACCGATTTTGCGGTACGCCTATTTAAAGCAAGTAACGAAAAGGACAAAAACACCCTTATTTCTCCCCTTTCGGTGCTTTATGCCCTCGCCATGACCGCAAACGGTGCCGACAGCGAAACGCTAACCCAAATTGAAGATACAATCGGTATAAAACTGGATATGTTAAACCCATATCTTTACGATTATATGAAAAATCTACCCCAAAGCAAGAATTATAAATTAAGCCTTGCAAACTCAATTTGGTTTAATGAAGCCACGCGCTTTACCGTAAACCAAGACTTTTTACAAACCAATGCCGACTATTATGGTGCCGATATTTTTAAAGCACCTTTTAATAACCAAACCAAAAATGATATTAATAATTGGGTTAGCCAAAAAACCGATAAAATGATACCCGAAATTTTGGATAAAATCCCAGCCGAAGCGGTTATGTACCTTATAAACGCCCTTGCCTTTGAAGCCGAATGGGGCAAGACTTATGAAAAAGAACAAATAATTAACGGTAATTTTTATAAAGCGGACGGTACCACACAGGATGCAAAATTTATGCGTTCAAGTGAATTTCATTACCTTGAAGACAAAAACGCAAAAGGCTTTATTAAATACTATAAAGACGGCAAATACGCCTTTGTTGCAATGCTGCCTGATGAAAACGTCAGCCTTGAAAGTTATGTGTCTTCGCTCGATGGCGCATCACTTTACAACCTGTTAGACAACCCTCAACTTAAAACTGTTAACGCCGCTATCCCTAAATTTGAAACCGAATACAGCACCGAAATGTCGGCTGTGCTTAAAAATATGGGTGTAACCCATTCTTTTAGCGAACTAGACGCCAACTTTAAAAAGCTCGGCACTTCTACCGAAGGCAATATTCACATTGGCCGCGTACTTCACAAAACCTATATTTCGGTTGCAGAAAAAGGTACAAAAGCAGGTGCTGTGACCGTTATCGAAATGAAGGACAACTCGGCTTCCCTTGAAGAACCCGAAGAAATTTATCTTAACAGGCCTTTTCTATATATGCTAATCGACTCTGAAAACAATATTCCATTCTTTATCGGCACAATGACCG
>JAZRBQ010000091.1:0-12000 GCA_045635145.1 Acutalibacteraceae bacterium
TGCAAAAGAATATATAATTTTTTCTTTAACAGGAAGACCAAAAATTTTTTCGCAGGCGGTGGCATATATTGAAAGCTGTTTGCCGTAGCATTGTGCTAATTCATTGATATCCTCTACCCTGTCGGTTTTAAAATCTAAAACAACAAGACCATCTTCTTCAGCAAAACAAACGTCAACCGCACCTTGAACAATGATTTTTTCGTTTATAAAAGTATCGTCGAGCGAAGAATCAATTTGTTTTGCGGGTATTTCGGTCATAAAACGCATTTCACGTTCGACGCGTTTGGAATTTTTTATTCTTGCAAAAACCTCAGATGTGAAAAATGCCTTTAAATCTTCGATGCTTATGGCGTTTTTTTCTTCTTCGGTGATGTACTGCCATTCATAGAGTCTTTCGATTTCGGATTCAACGTCGCTAAAATTTGCAAAATCAAAAAACTCCATAACCTTGTGCATTGCAGTACCATAGCCGGTGGCTGTTATACCCTGTTTGCTCATAAAAGAAGGCTTTGACGTAAAGGAAAACTTTTCGCTTTCGGCCTTGTTTGCGAGTAGTGAAACCGACATTTTCGACTGAATGTTGCGAAGCGATTTGAAAGGATATACAAAATCGAAATTTTCCTTCAATTTAAAAGAGTAATCGCTTTCGTTATTTATAAGTTCTTCGCTTTGTGAAGCAATAGCGCAAGGTAAATTAGTTGCATCGATAACATTAATGGCAAGTGATGCGTTGGTATCTTGCGATAAAATCTTATCATCGTGATTCAAAAATTTTCTGCCGTTCGGATGAAGTAAGGCGGAAATTATTAGCCAATCTGCATAAGATTTTGTGCGTGAAAACAAGGTTGAATATATGGCGTTGTTCGATGCAACAATCAAATTTTTATATGCTTCGAGTTTCTTTTCAAAATTGTTTATTGATGCTACAAAAAGCAATTTGTCCTGAGCGCGAGTCATGGCAACATACAAAAGTCTTAACTCTTCTTCTAAAGCCGACTGTTTAATATCTTCTAAAATTACTTCGCGAGAAATTGTTGTGAATTTTTGTTTTTCGCTTTCATCAAAATACTTAAATCCTAAGCCAAATTTAGTAGAATAAGCCGCAGAATTACGCACTTCAGCATCGTTAAAGCGTGTAGCGGTTGATGCCAAAATACAAATTGGAAACTGAAGACCCTTTGATGCGTGAATACTCATAATATTGATAGCGTCGCTACTTGCCGATTTGCTTGAAGTTATATTGTCGCACTGTGTCGAAACATAGTTTATAAACCCTTTAAGTGACGGCGAATGTGTAGAATTATATTGCTCAGCTATTTCAGAAAGTAGTAACAAATTGTTACGCCTTGTTGCGCCATCGGTCATAGCCGACGCGATATTAAGAAATTCGGTATCAATTAACAACTTTGAAATGAATTTAGGCAAAGGTAAAATAGCACAGCTTTGCCTGAATTCCTTAATTTTTGCAAGAAAATCAGCCGAATGATTATTGCCGTTAGCGGCTGCAAAAATTATAGCTGAATACAAATTGTCGGTTTTTTTATTTGCTCTGATTTCGGCCAATTCATCAAGTGAAAAACTGAAAATCGGCGAATTAAGGACCGATAATAATGCAATATCATTCTGCGGATTGTCAATAACCTTAAGAAGTGACAAAAAGGTTGTGATTTCGGTAGTTTGAGCAAAGGTATCAATGTTCAAATTAACGGGTATTCCTAATTTTTCAAGCTCACCCACAAGCAGTGGTGCCTTGTTTGCAACGCTGCGTAAAAGTATTGTAAAATCGCCGTAATTGGCCTTCCTTAAGGTATTGTCATCAAGTTTAATACAAGGCTTGCCTTCAATTGTTTCGGTTATATATTGAGCAATACGTCTTGCTTCTAGGGTAAGTGCGTTTTCGTCACTCAAAGTAGTGTCTATAATATCAAAATTAACCGCTGCTTCATCGAAATCAGGGAATTTTGCAGTAGGAATAAGTAAATCTTCGTCTTGATAAATAATGCTTCCGGTTTGCCTTTGCATAAATAACTTAAAGAAATAGTTAACAAAATCGCAAATTTGGTCTTTAGAACGGAAATTGTTACCCAAAATTATCTTTTTTGCATCATCATTTCGAGCCAACTCAAGCGGAAGATAACTGTTCTTTTTAGTTAAAAAGTTATTGGGATTAGCGCCACGAAAAGCGTAAATGCTCTGTTTTACGTCGCCCACAGCAAACAAATTTTTATCAAAATGAGATAGGACGTAAAACAACATATTTTGAAGGTCGTTTGTGTCTTGATACTCATCAACCATTACCTCTTTGTACTGTGAAAAAATTTCACTGGCAAAATCGGTTGGTGTATTTGCGTGTTTACATAGCAATTTTAGCGCCAAATGTTCGGTGTTATGGAAGGTGAAAATATTATTTTCTTTATATTTTGAGAAAACTTGGTTTTCAAATTCTTTAAGAATTTCGATAAACAATTCAACTGCAGGATATAATTTTTCAAACTGTGAATTAATGAAGATTGAAGTGTTGTAAAAGAGTTTTTTCAAAGATTCAAGCGATTTTGTTGATAAATATTTATAAACATCTTTAACTGAAGCCACTTCACGATATTCAGAAAGACCGCGAACAGTAGGCAAACGCATAAACGATACATCTTCTAATGCCCAATAAAATTCGTCCCAGTCACCTGTTTGTGCTTTTTCTTCCAAAAGTGAAATTTGTTTCAAAGCATCTAAAAAAGCCTTAGAATAGGCGTTCTGAGCCTGATCAATGGAAGATATAAGCTCTAAAGCGGTTTCTATTTGGGATTTCATATTGTAAACTATTTTATTTGCCTTTTCAAACGAGTAGCAATACCAAATATTTTGAGAATCAAAATGACCGTTTGAATAATTTGTGAGCAAACTGTCAAACCATTCGTCCGGAAATGGCAACTGGCGAGAAAATTCATAGATTGAAAGTACCAAATTTGCAAAATTCTTTTCGTCAAATTCGGCGCCGATAATATCTAACAATTCGAAAAACAAAGGATTTTTTTCTTCTAAATATCGTCCGATTATTGAATAAACAACCTCTTCGTTAATTGAATTAAGGGTAGCATCTTCGCCAATTTTAAAATCGGGAGAAATGCCGAGTTTATCAAAATTTTCACGCACTAAATCGATGCAAAAAGAGTCAATAGTGCAAATTTTAGCGTTATTAAGTAAATGCTTTTGCAAAAATAGCGCAGTATTTTGTGGATTTGCGGCTACTTCTTGGTCAATACGCTTTTCAATTCTTGTGCGCATTTCAGCAGCGGCAGCATTTGTAAAGGTAACAATAAGCAATTCATCCGCGCGTGTAGGGTTTTTGTCGTCGCACAGCTTTTTTATCACGCGCTCAACTAAAACCGCAGTTTTACCCGAACCCGCAGCGGCAGATACCAAAATATTACCTTTTTCGTTAATTGCAGCCTCTTGTGCAGGTGTCGGATTAAATGCCATTGTTATCCCCCTTTACAATTTTTTCAAAAACTTCACTATTTTTATAATTAGGAACAATATTAGGTAACTGATTTTCAATTTTACAAACGCTCTTAAAATCGCAATAAGTACAGGCTGACGATTCTCTGCCGTCGGTAGGATTAATCTCAATTTCGCCGTTTGCGATTGAATTTCCCGCCTGCTTCATAAGGTTTTCAATGTGTTCAAAAATCAATGAAAATTCATTTGTTGTGATAAATGAATTTGCAGTTTTTGAAATAGAACCGTCTTTATTAATTGGAAGTTGTGGGACAAATTCTCCCCTGTTTTCCTTTTCCATTGCTTTAACAAGTTCCTTATCACCTTGTATAAGTCCGTTCATTGCCATGCCTTCGTTATTCAAATCACGTTTAGAAGGCATATAAAATATACCCGCCGCCTTTTCGTCGTCTAAATTTTGTCCGCGGATAACGGCGTATAGGTAAATAAGCATCTGAAGATTAAGACCAAAAAGAATGTCAGGCAATTTAAAGGATTTTGTTCCCGTTTTATAATCGACAATACGAATATATCCGTTATATTCATCTACACGGTCAATGCTGCCGTTGAATATAATGCTACCATTATCGTAGGCAAAATTAAGTGGAATGCCGTCTTCCCCGCCGATTTTAAGCTCGCAATGTGTAGGCTTAAAATCAGATTGTGCGAATTCATTCGAAAGATGGAAAACAACCTCTTTAAGTGAACGCGATATTTTTGAAATTAAAAAGTCGTGTCTTGCGTTTTTAACCGTATTATATCCTATAACAGAATTTAGATATTCTTCAATGTAAAAATCGCAAAGCTCATTACATTTTTCGCGCGAAAAATCTTTAATACCATCTTTATAAGTTGAAATAATTTTTTCTAACACATAATGAACGATGGTACCGCGTTGCAGTACGTCAAAATCAGCAGGTTGAAGCCTTTTAAGACGCAAACCATATTTACAAAAGAAAGAAAATTTACAGCGTTTAAGGGTGTCAAACTTTGTTGCCGACATATAAATATCCTTACCATAAAGCCTGTTTGCATTTTCTTTAGAAATTGACGGCTTATTTTTTGTAAGTGCTGTGGTCAAATTTGCCGCTTTTTCACCCAAATTACACTTTAAAAGATTATTGTCGTAAGGCGAGTTAAATCTACGGCAAAATTCCGAATAAGCGGAATTTAATGTTTCGGGTAGATTAGTTTCGTCTATATTGTTAGCCGGTTCAACCATTAAAACGGGATTTAATTTATCGCAAATAGCAGTTACAAAGGATGCGGGGCTTAAAGCTTCGCCTTTTAATGATTGTGCCGCATAGGATACAAATATTTTATCGGTTGGAGAGCACAAATTGCAATAAACCAGATAGTTTTCATCGATTGAAGAATAAATTTCGTTATCGGCAATTTCCAACCCCAAATTTATAAGCTTTTTGCGTTCTTTAATTGCAAAAACACCATTATTTGTGGTTGTTTTTGGGAAAACACCCTGGTTAGCACCTAAAATAAAGGCTATTTTGGGCGCTGAAGGTCTAATACGGTCGGCTTGACCAAAGATAACTTGGTCAACAGTTTGTGGTATTAAGCCGATTTCGGTTTGAGATAAAGCAAGATTTAAAGCTTCATAAAATTCTGTTTTGGTAAGGTTTTGTTCGTTATAGCAAATAACAAGACTATCAAGAATTTGCGTAAATTCATCATAGCCGCCCTTTAAAAAGTCAACCGTAAACAGATCGTTATCAAAATTTTGACATAATCTATTTAATGCCTTTTTTGCATCACAATTATCAAATAAATTAATAATTGCCCTTGCCATATTTTTAGCATTAAACTTAAATTCTTCCTTAAACCTAATCAATGGTTCAATCGCCTTTTGGCGCAAACGGTTAATGTTTGAAAGTTTTTGCGCGTCAAATTCGGTTGGTTCATCAGTTACAAAACCACGAACATCCATATCCCATTCTTTGAGCCAAATTTCACCGTTTATATTCCAAAGATAAGTGTAATTTTCAAGTGTTGAAATTTCATCGTCGGTTAAAACTTCAATACCCGATTTATGAAAACGCAAAATATTTTCGGTTGAAAAATCCAAAGCCTTAATTGCTGCCAGTGTAGCTGTCGATAGCGGAAAGGACGTTAATGGTATTTTCTTATCAAAAAAGCAGTCAATGTTATTCTTTTTGCATGCATATTCAATAGCTTGTGAATATTTTTCGCTATCGCGCGCAATTATAACAAAATCTTTATAGCGGTAATTTTGTGTTCTTACAAGCTTACGAATAGTGCGCGCCGCAAATTCGGCTTCATCGAACAATGTTTTTGCTGCACAAACGGTTATTGCATCGTTTTCGTTTTGTGGGACTTCATTATTAGACAGTAACCTTTCAAGACTTTGAAGGCTTTTTGATTTGTAATTGTTTTGAGTGGTAACAATCGGCTTTTGTGTTTTGATGCTATGTGATGCTGCTATATTTTCTAGTTTTAAAACACAACTGCGAATGTTTGTAAAAAGGTCGTATTCATTATTGGTTTCAACATCATTTGTAAAGGCAAAATACAGGTCATCAGCCTGTGTAATGATACGGTCGATGATTTTATATTGTTGCCCTGTAAATCCTTTAAAACCGTCAAAAAATACGGTTTTATCTTCAAAATATTTGCAATTATCGAGCAAATAATATAGCTTAGTAAGGGTGTCGGCAGGGTCGAGATAACGTTCAGCAATTAATAAATCATAAGCATCATAAATAGCACTCAAATCATGCAGTTTATTTCTAAGACTTTGTGAATCGGCAAAATCCGAAGCGGATTTAATTTCTTTGGAAGTAATGCCGTTGATTTTAAATTCGCCTATGGTATCGAGCATAGTTTTTGAAAAGGTCAAGGAATGTGCATATTTACCCCAAATAAGAAGTTCGGGAGCTACCTGCTTCAATGCCCTGCTCATGAAGATTATTTTTTCGGTATTGGATAATACTTTTGCGGAAGAACCGCCGCAAATTCGGCATATTTCATTATAAAGACGTGAAAAGCTTAAAACTGTAACGGTTTTTGAAAAACCATCGCCAAAGGTTTGTAAAACACGTTTTTCTGTTTCAAAAGATGCTTGTTCAGGCACGATTATAACCGATTGCTTATCTTGGCGAGATAACCCATCAACAATTTTTAAAAGCTTGTCCGTTTTAGATGAAAGCGGTAAACCAAATATAAAATTAAGCACAATTCTCACTCCTTTTCTTTAATATATCAAAATTAATGTACCAAAAACGTCACTTTAAAAAATTAATCCTAAAATTAAAAAGATAATAATTGCAGGAATACCTAAAAGTATTGACCCCATAAAAGTGAAAACATTAAGCGGTAAAAAAATACCTGTATATTTTTTTGTGAAATACAATATAAAAAACACAAAAAGACTAAAAATACCGTTAAAAAGCAAATATTTGAAGGCTTTTTTGGTGCGCGAAGCTAAGATTAGGGTTAACAATAAAATTACGACTGAAAAAGCCAAAAATACATATTTTAAAATTTCCATAAAATCACCTTATAAATAATATGAAAATTTTAATAATATAATTCTTAAAAATGCTGCCCCGTTGCGAGACAGCATTTTTAATTTTTTACATTAATTTAGTATCATCTTTTTTATGTTCAACTTCGTCAAAATACATATCATCGACGCCCAAAATCATATCTTCATTACGAAGTACAGAACGTCTAAATAAATAAACGATTAAAAGAACCAACAAGGCTAAAACGCCTAAAACAACAATAACAAGGCCAACTAAAATAACCTTAGCATTGGTTGAAAGTGAGGCAAATCTAGCGGTAAAGCTATCGTCTTCATCAACAGTAACGGTGTTTGTAAATTCAAAATCAGGTTGACGCTGCAAGGTACCTTCAAAACTGTCATATCTATAAAGATTATAAATTCCGTTGGTAAATGCGTAAACGTAATGGAATTCAGACATTGCGCCGTTAGTGTCAGACAAGCAAGGAATAGTAAAGCCGTTTATATCAATATTAGCTTCATAAAGTGAATCGGGTTTTTCAAAATCATCAGGAATTTGCGAGAAAATATACAACTTGTTGTTTTGAGTTGTATATTTAAGCGGCTCAAAGCTGTCTAATTCTTCGTTATACAAATAAGGTGTTAATTTGTCACTTTCGGCTGCTTGTAAATAGAAAATGCGATAGATGCCGTCCATATCAACGGCTGTTTCAATATCATAACCGTTAAGCTTAGTAGTTTCAACCGAAAATCCTTTGAATATAACGTCTTCGGGAAGCTTAGTAACAATTGTATAAGGCATACCGTTGATATTTGTATCTAAAGCGGTTTCGGTGTTTTCGGTTTCATCTTCTTCCGATTCGTTTTCATCAGCACGGGTAGCCTTGATTGTGTATTTCTTTTGTGTGCCGTTTTCGGCTTGAACAGTTATTGTAACGGTATTAACACCAACATTAAGTTTATTACCTGTTACGCTAGTTACCTTAGCCTTTGAATCTTCGGGCGTAGCACTGATATTTAATTTAGTAACATTATTAGGCACCTTAAGGCTATAACTTGTTCTGCCGGACGAAAATGTTGGCGATAAAGAATAACCGCTAACCTTTAAAGATTTTAATTTTGCATTACCGGAAAGCGCAAGGTCCTTAACAGTCAAACGTGCTGAAGCACCGCCAAATTTTTTTGTTTCGGCGCCGTTAGAGCCTAAAACATCGTAAACGCAGTCACGAACCGAAATTGATGAAGAACCAACCTTTATAGCGCTAAAGGTGAAGTTGTATTTAACACTTTTATCGCCCGAAGGTGATTCAACAACCTGTAATACGCCGGCTTTAGCAACGCCTGTGCCGCTTTCATACTTCAATACTTCATCATCATATTCCAAATAGAAAGAAACTGCATACATCTCTTCGCCGGGATTAACCGATACGGTTACAGTTACCTTATCGCCTACTTCAACCGAATTTTTGTTGAAGTAAATTACAGCACTTTTAGCAGCCGAAGCCGGAAAAACAAAGGCACTTAAAAGCAATGCGGTAACAACAAATAATATTGCTATTTTTTTGAAAATTTTCATTTTAATTTCTCCGTTATTTCAAATTAATAAGACCTAAAAGATGTAATCTTACGTTTGCCAAGTCACTCGTTGTGATTTTGCCGTCGCCATTCGTGTCGGCACCTTTTAGATTGTCTCCCTTAAGTTTAATTAGCTCTAACAAATGCAATCGTACGTTAGCAAGGTCACTTGTAGTGATTTTACCGTCACCGTTTGTGTCACCTTTTTTAACCTTTGTATCGGTTGTGGGCGTCGATTCGGTCTTTGTAGTAATAGTTAACTTGCAATCATTTTGGGCGTAAACATTTATTGTATAATCGTTTGTATAGCCCGATTCAGATTTAATGGTAAGAACTATTGAGTTATCGCCTTGTTTTAATTCATATTCCTTTTCGCCGATATATTTAGCACCGCTTGGACATTTAACTGTGATTTTAGCATCCTCTTCTAGCGACAAAGAATAGTCAAATGTGTAACGGTTAAAGCTGGGTGTAAGACCTTCGGCTTTAATATCGGAAAAATAATAGTTGTTAAGTTTATCTGATTTTGCAGGTAATTTTGAATTTTCTTCAGGTAAGCCCTCAAATACGGGAATGCGGAATTGTAAAGGCATCTCTTCTTTGGGCATATATGTGGTCTTTAAGAACTTTGAAGTATTCAAAGAGTCTGCCGCATTTTGCGCATATTGATGCCAAATTCTATCGGGTTCAAGAACATTATAATTTTTATAGAAATATGTATCCTGACCGATACTTATGTAGTTAGTACCATATTTAACAGCGCCTTGAACTATCGCGTCAGTAGGTGTAAACCAGCCTTGCTCATAAGCATATTTTTTACCATTGTTTAAAACTTCGGTTGAATTACTGCCGCTTGCGCCAAAATTAAAGAAGTTATAAACTGTTTTATCTTTATAGGTTGTACCCTTGCTCAAGGTAGCACCCTTTGTGCCTTGCTCTTGCAAAATTGTAGAAGCAAGCACGTAAGCGTTAACTTTTGACTGTTTGCCTGCCGCTTTTATAACTTCGGCGTAGCGCTTACCATAATTTATATCATTTTTATCGGCAACTTTGGCATCTAAAAAAGTACCATCAACTAAATCTTCAATGCCTTCAACCGTTTGCGAATCGGCATCGTAAGATTGTTTCATATAAAGATATATATCGTTTGGGTTAAGGAAGTTGCGTGGGTGCATATAAAAGGCAATAACTTCGCGTGATGCACCGTACCAGCCACCGCTGTCGGTTTTGATAAATTTGCCGTCGGTCCAGTCGTAACAACCTTTACGCATTGAATACCAAGATTTTGAATCGGTTTGAACAAGCTTGTAAAACAAACGGTCTTGCAAAGCAACAGATTCGCTAAAGTTTGTTGGAACTTTATCAGCGATAAATTGCCAATTGGGATACAGTGCGTGAAGCAGTGTTAAGGAAGGTTTATAAGAATCCGGAAAAGCTTCAAGTTGTTTTTCGAATTCGGGGTCAATAGTGGGTTCGACTATTTTTATAAGGTCTTCCCTTACGTAGCCTTTATAAACGGTGGTTGAAGAAGTATATGAAACGCTATACCAAATATACGCTTTTTTTGTATCAGGATTAATTTCATCCTTTGTATCTAATTTACCGCCCAAAACTTCAACAAAAACGCTTGAAACCTTTGTTATAGATTCACTATTTGTTGTGGCATCCTTACGAATGTTAACACCACTTTCATAAATAAAGCCGTACCTAGTAGTTTCGGAATTAATATTAATTGGTGAAGCTACCGCAAAGGAGCAAACCAGCATTATGATACACAAAAGAAAACTAACGGATTTTTTCAAACTCGTCATAATACACCTCTTTCGACACAGTATTACAATTTATTATATAATTTTTTTGGAGCCATGTCAACAAAATATAGTGTTATTATTCGAAAAATAGTACTATATCTTTTGGAGATTATGTAAAAAAATACCGACAAATGCAAACTGATTTGTCGGTAAATTAAAATATTAGATATTTTCGATAGTTTCCATCAAATAATCGCCGAATTGTGAGCAAGTAGCTGAATTTTCGCTATCGTCAACAACAACCTTCTTTTCAGTTTCGGTACAAATATTTAATGCGTCATTTAATTTGTTTGCCTTATCGATAAAACCAATATGGCGAAGCATCATTTCGGTAGCTTTAAACATACTTGTAGGATTAGCGTAATCTCCCCTACCGGCTTCGATAAGACGTGGTGCTGTGCCGTGGATAGGCTCAAACATAGCATACTTATCACCAATATTAGCGCTACCCGCAGTACCAACACCGCCCTGAATTTGAGCTGCTTCATCGGTAATGATATCGCCGTAAAGGTTAGGCATTACAAATACCTGGAAGTTAGAACGGATATTTTCATTAACAAGGTTTGCTGTCATTATGTCAATATACCATTCTTCAGCGGTGATTTCGGGGTATTCTTTTGCAATTTCGTGTGCAATTTCGGAGAATTTACCGTCGGTCTTTTTCATAATGTTTGCTTTTGTTACAATAGCAACATTGGTTTTGCCGTTCTTTTTAGCAAATTCAAATGCGGCGCGGCAAATACGCTTTGTACCTGCATTTGTAGTAACCTTAAAGTCCATAGCCAAGGTATCGGGAATTTCGATACCACGGCTACCTAAAACATATTCGCCTTCGGTATTTTCACGGTAGAATGTCCAATCAATATTTTGTTCGGGCACACATACAGGGCGAACGTTTGCATATAAGTCAAGTTCCCTACGCATTGCAACGTTTGCGCTCTCTAAAGAACCACCTTTTAACGTGGTTGTGGGCGCCTTTAAAATAACGTTACAAGCCTTGAGTTCTGCTAAAACGTCGTCGGGTATTGCCTTATTCTTGGCAATGCGATTTTCGATAGTAAGACCTTCAATAACACGAAGTTCAACCTTACCGTTTGCAATTTCATCCTTTAAAATAAACTCTAAAAGACGTTTGCTTTCTTTCGAAATAATGGGTCCGATACCGTCGCCATAGCAAATACCTATAACGATTTTATCAAGCTTTGAATAGTCGGTAGCACCGCTATCTTGTTCCATCTTTTGCTGACGTGCGATTTGTTCAGTTAATACTGCGCGAAATTGCTCAACAGCGTTATTAATGTATTGTTCCATATTATTTGCCTTCCTTTGTATAAGCTAACAATCCGCCTGCTTTAAGAATTGCCTTTTGTCTTTCGGTAAAGGCACAAGCGAGCTTAAAGCTTTCACCTGTGGTTTCGTTTTTAAGGGTAATTTCACCATTATCCATACCTTCAAAAACGTTGCTAAGAACCAACTTGTCGCCTTGGTTAAGCTTGTCATAATCGTCGGCATTAACGAAGGTTAAGGGCATAATACCCGCGTTGATAAGGTTAGCAATATGAATACGTGCAAAACTCTTTGTAATAACAGCGCGAACACCTAAGTACATAGGAACTAACGCCG
>JAZRBQ010000092.1:0-1600 GCA_045635145.1 Acutalibacteraceae bacterium
CGTTTAAGGGAGTCGCCTTCTTTATAAAGCCGAGAATCGCCTAACAAATCGCCTTCTTCGGAGTTTTTAAGGCTTGTATTACCATATCCGCCCGTGCTCAAGTTTTCGCCGTTTTTATTAAGACGGTACACCTTGGGCATAACTGCCAAATCAACCGAAAAATCGGTTTTACCAACCTTTATGAGCGGAAAAGCAAATAAACCGAACATATCTTCAAAGCGCATCTTCTTAATGCCTATTTCCCAATTACCCACGTGTACCGCAGGTATCTCGAAAACAAATTTGTGTTCAAGCGAAAAGGTCGGCAACAGCACAAAAGAATGCCTTTTTCGGCTTTTGGCGTCAAACTCGGCTTCGGTGGTTTTGAGCGAAAGGTAGGCTACTACGGGCAAGAGAGCAACACCCTGTAAAATAAGGGTGTATGTCAACTTATCGTTGCGTATTATTGACTTTTTATTTATTCTTGAGTCAACGCGTAACGTCAACGACGCAAGAACAAGGGAAAAAAGCGAAAAAGCTATCATTCCCGCAACACATATTGCCACTGTAAAGAACTCTTCAATTTCGGTACCTAATGCCAAAATTATCAAAAAGAGCTCAAACAAGCAGACAAATAGCCCTCTTAAAGTCATAAAATGAGTAATCCTTTCGATTAATTAACCTTTTACCTTAGGAACCTTAACGGTATTTAAAATATCGTTTATAGCGTCTTCAGCGGTGGTTCCCTTTGCGCCCGAACGGTTTTTCATAATCATTCTGTGGGCTAAAACGTAAGGTGCCAAGCGCTTTACGTCGTCGGGTATTACGTAGTTACGGCCGCTGAGTATTGCCATACCGCAAGCCGCTTGGGTTAACGCAATAGAACCACGGGGACTAACACCCATTACAACACCTTCGTATTCGCGTGTAGCGGTTGTTATGTTGATTATATACTTTAATATATCGTCAGATACATATACAAGCTCAATCGCTTCTTGAAGCTTAATAATTTCACTAGCAGTTGCCACAGGTGTTAAACCGCTTTCCTTTAACGCCGAACGGTTTGAACGCAAAATGTCTAATTCGGCTTCAACCGTGGGATAACCCATATTAATTCTCATCAAGAAACGGTCTAATTGTGCTTCTGGTAACGGATATGTACCTGCAGTATCAACAGGGTTTTGGGTTGCTAAAATCATAAATGGTTTGGGCAACTGATAGGTTTCGCCGTCAACTGTTACCTGTCTTTCCTGCATTGCCTCTAAAAGTGCTGACTGTGTTTTGGGGCTTGCGCGGTTAATTTCATCAGCCAATACAATTTGCGAATGCACACTACCCTTATGGAAAGACTTTTTACCTGTGTTGATATCATAAACGTTAAAGCCTGTGATATCAGATGGCAAAACATCGGGTGTGAACTGAATACGCTGAAAATCGCAACCCAATGACGACGCCAAAGCGCTTGCCAACGTGGTTTTGCCAAGACCCGGTAGGTCTTCGATTATAATATGGCCTGAGCATATTAAGGACACAAGCAACAAATCTATTACTTCATCCTTACCTACTATTACCTTTTTTATATTCTCTCTTATTGCTTCTAAACATTCGATTTTTGCCATTT
>JAZRBQ010000093.1:0-4859 GCA_045635145.1 Acutalibacteraceae bacterium
TGAAGCTCAGGGTCGGTAATACGGATTGAGCCACTCGACAATTCAACGCCGTTAAGCACCAAGTCGTAAGCCTTTGCGAATACTTTTTCGGGGTTAGTGTCAAGATATTGCACACATTCGTCCAAAGGTGAAGTGAATGGGTGGTGCATAGCATCCCAGTTGCCTGTGTCTTCGTTGTATTCGAAGAAGGGGAATTCGGTAATCCACAAGAAATTAAAGGTATTGGGGATAATATCAAGACGTTTTGCAACGGTAAGACGTAATGCACCCAAAACTGAAAGCGCAATATTCTTGCGGTCGGCAACGATAAGCACAACGTCGCCCTTTTCGGCGCCTACACGCTCGATAATCGCGTTCATTTCGTCTTCGGTCATAAATTTAGAGAAGGAGCAGGTGGGAGCAACTTCAACCCAGCGGATAAAGGCAAGACCCTTAGCGCCAATGCCCTTTGCTTCTTCGGTTAATTTGTCAATTTCCTTACGGGTGTAAACCGATGCCGCGTTCTTAGCGTTGATAGCGCGAACAGTACCGCCGTTTTTAACAGTATCGGCAAATACGCCGAAGCCACAGTTTTCAACAATGTCCGACAAATCCTTAATCTTCATATCAAAGCGGGTGTCGGGCTTGTCTGAGCCGTAGTTGTTCATAGCGTCGGTAAAGGTAAGACGGGGAGGGGTGTGGCAATATCTACGCCTAAAACTTCCTTAAATAAACGGCTTACATAACCTTCGGCAATTTTGAAAACGTCTTCCATTTCTACAAAAGACATTTCTAAGTCTATCTGAGTAAATTCGGGCTGACGGTCAGCGCGTAAGTCTTCGTCGCGGTAGCAACGTGCGATTTGCATATAACGGTCGAATCCCGAAAGCATTAATAATTGCTTATAAAGCTGTGGAGATTGGGGAAGGGCAAAGAAGCTGCCCTTATGAATACGTGAAGGCACCAAATAGTCACGCGCACCTTCGGGAGTGGATTTAATAAGGGTGGGAGTTTCAATCTCAATAAATCCGTTTTCGTCAAAATAATCGCGGGTAACCTTGGTTATTTTGTGGCGCATAAGAATATTGTTTTGAATACTCGGTCTTCTTAAATCAAGGTAGCGGTATTTAAGGCGTAATTCTTCGTTAGCCTTGCTATCGTTTAAAATTTCAAAAGGTGGGGTTTCGCTCTTGCCTAAAATTTTAAGTGTGGTAACTTCGATTTCAATGTCACCTGTAGGAATTTCGGTATTCACAGAAGAACGCATACGAACGTTACCTTCCGCCATAACAACAAATTCACTACGGAGAGTGAATGCCTTATCGAAAATTGCCTTATCGGTAGTATCGTCAAGGGCTAACTGAACGATACCTGTTCTGTCCCTCAAATCTACGAAAATAAGACCGCCCAAGTCGCGTTGGCGTTGTACCCAACCTGTTACGATCACCTTTTCGCCAATATTATCTTTTCTAAGCGTACCGCAATAGTGGGTGCGCTTTAATCCATCCATTCTGTCGAGTTTCAAGGTGGTTGCTCCTAATCTATAATAGAGTTTGTTAAATCGTTGAATGCATTTTCGTTTAATGCTTTAAATAATTCGTCCGATAAATTATCAAGACTAATTTCACGCTGTTCGCCTGTTTGCATATTTTTAAGGTTAGCTTTATTATTTTCAAGCTCGTTATCGCCTAAAACCAAGGTAAAGCTTGCACCGATTTTGTTGGCAAATTTCATTTGTGGTTTAAGACCTTTGCCGCAAATATCGGTTTGAACCTTAAAGCCGTCGATACGCAAATTATTGCAAAGTGCAGTAGCTTTAATCGAAGCATTTTCGCCCATTGCGGCGATATAAAGGTCGCAAGTAGCGGGTTTTGGTAATTCGGTTTGTTGGGCTTCGAGCACCATCATAAGTCGCTCAATACCCATAGCAAAACCTAAAGAAGCAGTAGGTTGACCGCCCATCTGAGCGATAAGACCGTCGTATCTGCCACCACCACAAACGGTGCTTTGAGCGCCGATGTCGCCCGATACAAATTCAAACACGGTGCGGGTGTAGTAGTCAAGACCGCGCACAATGTGGGGATTTACGGTGTATTTAATGTTAGCAGCGTCAAGATGCTTTTTAACAGCGGTAAAATGTTCTTCACATTCGTCGCACAAATAGTCGATAACAACAGGTGCGTTTTCGCAAAGTTCTTTACAAATGGGTGATTTGCAGTCGAGAATACGCATTGGGTTGCGTTCAAGTCTGTCCTTGCAAGTGCCACAAAGGGTGTCAATATTAGCTCTAAAGTATTCCTTCAAAGCGTTTTGATAATTTTTACGGCATTCAGGACAACCGATTGAGTTGATTTCAAGTGAAATCTTTTCAATACCAATATTATCGAGCACCTGCTTCGCAAGGGCTATAACTTCAGCGTCGGCATTAGGGGCACTTGCGCCCACACATTCAACACCAAACTGGTGGAATTCACGAAGGCGACCTGCTTGTGGTTTTTCGTAGCGGTAGCAACCGCCGATATAACAAACCTTTAAGGGTAAAGCGCCGTTTAAAAGACCGTTTTCAATAACCGAACGGATGACGCCCGCGGTAAGTTCGGGACGCAAGGTTATTGAACGGCCACCCTTATCGTCAAAGGTGTACATTTCTTTTTGAACAACGTCGGTAGTGTCACCTACACTGCGTTTGAAAACTTCGGTATGTTCAAAAACGGGAACGCGAATTTCAGAAAAGCCGAAAAGACGCGCAGTTTCGAGCATTTTATTTTCAACAAATTGCCATTTGTAGCTATCAAGCGGCAATAGGTCGTTTGTGCCTTTTACGGCACGGTTAATTTCTGCCATAGTATTACTCCAAAATTAGTGGTTAGATTTTACAATTTCACGCCAGTCAAGGTCGCCGCGTTCAAGACCGTGGATAAGCACTTCGGCCGTTGCAATGTTTGTTGCAACGGGGATGTTATGAACGTCACAAAGACGCAAAAGGGCGTGTTCGTCAGGCTCGTTAGCCTTAGGATTAAGCGGGTCGCGGAATATTAAAAGCATATCAATTTCATCACAGCCGATACGTGAAGCAATTTGCTGTGAACCGCCTTGTGTGCCGCTTAAGAAGCTGATAATATTAAGGCCTGTAGCTTCGGAAACGGTTTTGCCAGTTGTGCCTGTTGCAACGAGGGTATGCTTACTTAAAATACCGCAATAAGCAATACAAAATTGTGTCATAAGTTCTTTTTTAGCATCGTGAGCAATTAGTGCAATCGTCATTTTAATATTCCTTTCAAATTTTTTTAAGTTTTGGTAACAAAATACTTTCGCCCGAAAGCCGCTTGGCTATACGAATAAAAGCCTTCATTGAATTACCTTTTGGTTTTAATTTATGGTTTATTGACAAGAGGTTCAATTCTTGGGAGCGTGGAACAATCCCTAAAAGCTGTAAACCTGATTGGTCAATAATATCATCAATGCTTTTATAAATTTTTTGTTTAGTTCGCTTATAATCAAAGCAGTTGAGGATAAGCTTGGATTTTACGCCGATTTCGTCCAACTTTTGTGAAACTACCGAAGCATCACGAAGTGTTACGGGGTCGGGGAAAGCGACGGTTAAAAACAGGGTGCCGAGTGGAAGTGAAGTATAAAGCGAAAAGTCAATCCCTGCGGGAAAGTCAAAAATCACAATATCGTAATTAGCTTTAAGCTTTAATGCCAATGTTTTAAGAGCATCGGCTTCAATTGAGCCAAGATTAGATGGGGCAGGAATTAAGTGAAGATTTGGTATTTTAGGGTGGGGGTAGATAGCGTTTTCAAGCTCATCACCCGCTAAAATATCGCCCAAATCGAAGACGACCGTTTCATCAATGCCGAGCATAACATCAAGACAACGAAGGCCTTCGTCCATATCGATAAGCAACACTTTGTTGCCGAGTTTTGCAAAGCTAAAGGCGAGACCAACCGAAACGGTAGATTTACCTACGCCGCCTTTTCCTGACGTTATTGCATAAACATTACCCATAAAGCACCTCGCTTATTATAATATTTTACCACAATATGCAAATATTGTCAATTAATCTAATACTACAAAAGGTTTATCGTCAGTTGTTGAGCTTTTATCCGTAAAAAAGTAACCGTCAAGCATATCGCGCACTACCGAACCGGCAGTAAAACCTGAAGCACCATTTTCCAACACAACGGCTATTGCGATTTCGGGGTTATCGAAGGGGGCAAAAGCCACGAATATACTGTGGTCAGCCTTACCGTTAACCTGCGAAGTACCTGTTTTACCGCCAACTTTAATTTTATAATTGCCAAGTGCGGCTTGACCTGTACCGTCTTCGGTAACCGAAAGCATACCTTTTTTAACGGCATCGAGTGTGCTTTTAGAAATTTCTACTTCGTTAACAACTTCGGGCTTTACAGTTTTAACAGTGTTTGAAAAATCGTAAGAAACAATCTTTTCAATAAGGCTTGCACGGTAATGTGTGCCGCCGTTTGCAAGTGTTGCGGTATAGTTGGCAAGCTGTAATGGGGTAAAGGCATTCATCTGACCAATAGAAATTTGAAGTGTTGTACCGCCAACATTATCGTTATCGGGTTCAAGCAAAATGCCCTTGCTATCGTCAACTTCAACACCTGTTCTAACGCCTAAGCCGAACTGCTTGTAATAATCGGTAAGCGCTGTGGCGCCAATACGTCTGCCCATTTCAAAGAAGAAGTAGTTACAGCTGAGTGCCAAAGCATTCTTAAGGGCAATAGGACCGTGGTAATGCAAGCATTTTGGGCTGTAGTCGGCAAAATATCTATAGGTTTGAACACATTTAACGGTTTCGCCGTTATTGTAAAGATTGTTTTCCATCGCGGCAATGGCAACGGCGGGTTTGATGGTA
>JAZRBQ010000094.1:0-5768 GCA_045635145.1 Acutalibacteraceae bacterium
AGTTATTGATAACACTTGAAAAGTCACTTAGAATAATGTATTATATAAGAGTAAATAATATATTTAATAATCTTCAAAATTTTAGGGGAGAAAAATATGGATAAATATACTGTGAGTTCAATAGCTTCAATGCTCCAAACAAAGCTTTCTCATAATTTCGGTGTTACACCTGAGCAGGCTTCTGATGAAATTTTCTATAAAGCCTGTGTTTTGGTGCTGCTTGAAATTATGAGCAAAAGAAGAGCAAATTTCAGAAAAGCAGTTGGTGAGCAAGAGGCAAAAACCGTTTATTATCTCAGTATGGAATTTTTGATGGGCCGTTCACTCAAAAACACCCTTTATAATCTGGACCTTACCGATACTATGGAAAAGGCCCTTGCAAAGTATAAGGTAAAGCTTAATAAACTTTATGATTTTGAGCCTGATGCAGGTCTTGGTAACGGCGGTCTTGGCCGTCTTGCTGCTTGCTTCTTGGAAGCGCTTTCAAGCGGCAGCTACCCCGCTATGGGTTATTCTATTCGTTACGAGCTTGGCATTTTCCGCCAAAAGCTTGTTGAAGGCTGGCAGACCGAAATGCCTGACTTCTGGCTCCCAGGCGGCGGTATCTGGCTTGAAATGAAACCCGGCTCTGCTGTTGACGTTTATTTCGACGGTGAAATTGAAGAACATTGGGAAGATGGCAACCACCACATTGAACACAAAAACTACCACACCGTTCGCGCATTACCTTACGACCTTTGCGTTGCAGGTAAAGACGGCAAGACCGTAAACGCTTTACGCCTTTGGAGTGCTGAATGTGAACACTTTGATATGTCCGCCTTCAACCAAGGTGACTATATCCGCGCTATTGAACAACGTGCAATGGCTGAAAACATTTCTAAAATTCTTTACCCTGCCGACAACCACATCGAAGGTAAGTCTTTACGTCTTCGTCAGCAATATTTCTTGGTATCAGCATCGGTACAAGATATCTTAAAGCGTCATTTAAGACAATACGGCACCTTAGAAAACCTACCCGAAAAGGTAGCTATTCACATTAACGATACCCACCCCACCCTTGCTATTCCCGAGCTTATGCGTCACCTTCTTGGCGACTGTGGCTACTCTTGGGACGATGCTTGGCGTTTGGTTAAGGGCACTGTGGCTTACACCAACCACACCATTATGCCCGAAGCGCTTGAATGTTGGCCCGAAAGCCTTATTAAGGAGCGTATCCCCCGTATTTATATGATTATTAAGGAAATCGACCGTCGCTACCGCGAAGAAATCACCTACAAAACAGGCGATTTGGCTCTTGTCGAAAAGACCGCTATCATTTCTAACGGTATTGTTCGCATGGCAAACCTTTGCGTTGCAACCTGCCACGCTGTAAACGGTGTTTCTAAACTTCACAGCGAAATTATCGTTGACGAATTATTCAACGATTACGCAAAAATGACACCCGATAAGTTTAAGAACGTTACAAACGGTATTGCTCACAGACGTTGGCTCTGCTGCGCTAACCCTGAACTTACAAAGTTCTTGACAAACACTATCGGCGATGGTTTTATCACAAACGCTGCCGAGCTTGAAAAATTGATGGAATTCAAGGACGATACCGCCGTGCTTGATAAATTAGAAAAAATCAAGCGCCACAACAAAGAGCGTTTTGCAAAATATGTTAAGGCTCAAAACGGTGTTGTTTTAAATCCTGATTCTATTTTCGATATGCAAATCAAACGTTTGCACGAATACAAGCGTCAGCACCTTAACGCTATGAACATCATCAGCGAATACCTATATATAAAGAACAACCCCAACGCACCCTTTACTCCCAAGACCTATATCTTCGGCGCAAAGGCAGCACCGGGTTACTTGCTTGCTAAGCAAATCATTCAAATGATTTACTCACTTTCAAAGATAATCGAAGCTGACCCCGTTGTTCGCGATAAGATTAAAATCTTCTTCCTTGAAGATTACCGCGTAACTATGGCTGAACTTATGATTCCTTCTGCCGATATTAGTGAGCAAATCTCCTTAGCATCTACCGAAGCTTCGGGTACAGGTAATATGAAGCTTATGATGAACGGTGCTATCACCCTTGGTACCGAAGACGGCGCAAACGTTGAAATTCACCAAGCAGTAGGCGACGACAACATCATCATCTTTGGTATGCAAACACCTGAAGTTTTAAGCCTTCAAAAGAATGGCTACAACCCTTCAGAATACTATAATAACAATGCTGTTCTTCGTGAAGCACTTGAATT
The DNA here is from genome assembly GCA_045635145.1 of Acutalibacteraceae bacterium. Taxonomy (GTDB): domain Bacteria; phylum Bacillota; class Clostridia; order Oscillospirales; family Acutalibacteraceae; genus UBA737. Next base: position 2,247 of record JAZRBQ010000094.1, read on the forward strand.
TATCGGCAAGGGCTTTGACGGCAGAAGATTTGACGATATTTACAACACACTCAAAAACCACGACAATTATATGGCTATGGCTGACTTCTCTGATTACAAGAAGGCACAAGCAAAGGCAAGCGCGCTTTATAACGACCGTGACGTTTGGAACCGTATGTCGCTTGTTAATATCGCAAAATCGGGTATCTTCTCGGCTGACCGTTCAATCGAAGACTATGCAAGAGATATTTGGAATGTGAGCCCAATTAAATAATATGAATTACTATCCGTTTGATTCAAGGAATCCACTTTATAAAGATAAGTTGCACGCAATAGCCGAAGGTGAAAACCTTCGGCTAAAAGTGCTTTTACACAGGGACGCCCTTGTTTTTAATGCCTTTTTAATGATTAAAAAGGATGGCGAGGGTTTCCGTCAAATTTGGATGCAACCCACAGACTATCTTGAAGATTACCGTTTTTACGAATGTGAATTCACACTTGAGGAAGGTCTTTACTGGTATCAATTCCGATACGAAAGCGCTTTTGGTGAATTTTACGTTAAAAAGACCGATACTTCACTCGGTATTGTATCCAATAAGGGCGATATGTGGCAGTTAACAGTTTATGATAAGGACTACACCACACCCGACTGGCTCGACGGCGGTATTATTTACCAAATCTTCCCCGATAGATTTTGCAATTCGGGCACACCTAAAACCCGCATCCCTAAAGACAGATATTTAGTTGACGATTGGTCAAAGCAACCTGAATATAAGCAAGACAACGATTTTAAGTGCCTTGGTAACGACTATTACGGCGGTGACCTTAAGGGTATTGAGCAAAAATTACCTTATATTAAATCCTTGGGTGTTAACTGCATTTATTTAAATCCCATTTTTGAAGCGCACTCTAACCACCGCTACAACACGGCTGATTATCTTAAAATTGACCCACACTTAGGCACAAAAAAAGACCTTGAAAGCCTTATAAAAGCGGCTAAAAAGCAAGGTATTTATATCGTGCTTGACGGTGTTTTCTCACACACGGGTGATGACAGCCTTTACTTTAACAAGAAAAACCGTTATAAAACCGCGGGGGCTTATAACTCAAAAGAATCCCCTTATTATAATTGGTATAACTTCAACAGCAGTAAGCTTGGCTACGACGCTTGGTGGGGTATTGCCACCTTGCCCGAAGTTAACGAAAACCACCCCGATTTTACCAATTTTATAACAGGTGAAAATGGTGTTATCCGTTATTGGCTTAATAAGGGCATTAAGGGTTGGCGTTTGGACGTTGCTGACGAATTGCCCGATGAATTTTTGGATAATATCCGCAAAGCTGTAAAGGCTGATTCAAACGAAAACTTCCTTTTAGGTGAAGTTTGGGAAGATGCCACAACCAAGGTAAGCTACAACAACCGCCGCAGATTCTTGCGCGGCCGTCAGCTTGACTCGGTTATGAACTACCCCTTCTCAAAAGCGATTATCAGATATTTGCAGGGCGGCAATGCAAGAAGATTGCTCGACACCGTGCTTACTATTCTTGAAAATTATCCGCCACAGTCGGTCAAGCTTTTGATGAACCACGTCGGCACGCACGACACTCCGCGAATTTTAACCCTTTTGGGCAAGGGTTACCCCGAAACTAACTACCGCGAATTTTTATCAAAACAAAGCCTTACCGCCGAAGAATATGAAAAGGCAGTAAATCTTTTAAAGGTTGGCGCGGTTATTCAGTATGCTTTGCCCGGTGTTCCGTCACTTTATTACGGCGACGAAGCAGGTATGCAAGGCTATGGCGACCCATTCTGCCGCGGCGCTTATCCTTGGGGCAATGAAAATAAAGAACTTTTGAAATTCTATAAAAAGCTTGGCGCTATCCGCCGTGAAAACAGCGTTTTCGCATCGGGCGATTTCTACCCCGTACACGCAAATCTTGGCGAATTTGTCTTCATTCGCAAAAAGGGCAACGAGCAGGTGCTTATTGCCACAAGCCGTTGGCACGAATCGACGACTATTACCATCCCCCAAGAATTTGCAAAAGCCAAATGCCTAATGGGCGAAAAACAAAACGGCACAACTTTAACCCTATCCCCTTACGGATATTCGGTTTTAAAAATTACAAAATAAAAAAGGCTCCGTACGGAGCCTTTTTGTTTTATAAATGATAAAATGTATATATATTGGCATTTAGTCCGTAGGGGCGATTTGTAATCGCCCGTAAAATTCGCAAAGCCACTGGCGAACACAGTTTGCCCCTACAATATATCAAATTAAATCCCCATAATTCCTACTTAGAAGAAGGATATCTTTCACGACAATCGGTTTCACCCAATAAATAATCTATACTTGTGTTATAAAATTTCGCAAGCTTTATTAAAACCAAGGTGGGAATATCATTTTCGCCTGTTTCATATTTGGAATATCCTGTTTGTGACATACCAAGCATCCTTGCGACCTCGGTTTGATTTATATCGGCATCTTCTCTTAAATCACGAATTCGTTTATACATACAAATCCCCCTGTTAAGTACTAAACAAATTGTAATTTAATCTGATTTAGAGTATTGATTTTTAATCTGAAACAGGTTAATATTTAGTTAAAGGAGTGATTTAATGGAAAATAATTCAAATATTGTAACCTGTGAGTATTGCAAGTTTTTTAAAGCGATTGAGCCAGAAAGCAATATCGATTTTTTTGAAGTTTCAAAAGGAAAGTGCGAAAAACACGATAAAGTTTATTATGTTACCGATAAAATTTGCAGCTCGTTCATTATTAAAAATGGCCTATACACCACCAAGGAATACCCTGGAAAAGAAAATCACAAACCAACTCCGTTTTCTTTTTATTATAAATAACGAACCCGTAAGAACGATTCACAAATCTGCCGCCAAATTCTATAAACCCCAACTGGCGAACACAGTTCGCCCCTACCATATATTTATATAAACCCAGCTATAATTCCGCATTACGCATTATTTAAGATTGCACACATAACCGTTATATCATCCTGCCGTTTCTCGCTTCTGCGCCGTTTAGCACAAAGGCACAAGCGGTCCGCCAAATCCTGCGCGCTGCCGTCACGCCAAGATTCAATCTCCATTCTTATCCAATCGGTACCGTCACTAGTAGCGCCGTCCGACAAGAGCACAACAATATCCCCCACCTTTAAGCGAATAGCCGCCCTGTCAAACTCAATACCGCGCAAGATTCCCGCAGGCAGCGAGCTGCTTTCGGCCTTGCCTGTTTTACCCTGTCTTCGCACAATAGTAGGCGCGGCACCCGCCTTGTATAGCTCGGTAACACCTGTGTATAAATCAACGCTTGCTATATCTACCGTCGCAAGTGATTCGTCGGTTGATTTAAAAAGCATTGACGAGTTTAAAATTCTAAGCGCACAATCATACCCAAATCCCGCTTTTATAAGCCTACCGATAAGACCTGATGCCATAGCACCGTCAACGGCGGCACGTCCGCCCGTACCCATTCCGTCGGATAAAACCATAACCATTCTGCCCTTGCCATCAAGAAAATAGTTGTA
>JAZRBQ010000095.1:0-16748 GCA_045635145.1 Acutalibacteraceae bacterium
ATTTCGCTACCGCGATAAAGCTTGCCGTAAGCTATCTTTTTGCCATTTGCGGTCTTATAACCACCAATATCGCGAACGTTAACCGCACCGTCAACAGTAAGAATTCGTGGCGATTTTGCAGTTACAAACTTACCTTCGGCACCGCAATAGCTATCGTCCGAAAGAATAAGCTTTAAGCGATAATAATATTCGGTTGCGGGTTTAAGATTATAAACCGAAATTTTATAATCATTTACGTCCGGCTCAATTTTCTTGGCATCTTTAAAAGAATCATTCTCGGCAAGTTCGAGTATAACCGATTTAATTTCAGCATTAACAGGTAACCCTACTACTTGATAAGAAAATTCCCACGGCTGACTTACATTTAAGTTATGACCCCAACCATCAAAATTTTTATACACCGTATTTGCATCATCAGAATCCGCCAACTTCATATATCCATTAACCGCATCGCTAACCAATTGAACTTCTTCTAAATATACGCTACTTACTATTGACACGGTAGAATTTGTTAGTTGGGTATTCAATTCATTTTCTTTGTTTTTTCTTTCAGCATCAAATTGTATTGCCAAAACAACGAGTAATATTGCCGATATTGAGCAAGAAATGATATTAATTAGCTTACTCTTAGTTCTTGAACGCATCGATTTAAAACTCCTTATGTAATCTTTATAAAGGCTTGTGCCTATTTTTTCTTAAGTATTACGCCGACTACCGTTTTAAGCTCGCCAAAGAAAAACTTAGGAGCCACGCCCTTTAAAAGCAATCGGTTGTTTTCTTTTATAGGTGCAAAAACAAATCCTAAAATAAAATTCATAAACACTTGGGTCACAAGTGAAGCCGCAGCCGCGCCTTTAGCGCCCCAAATCGGAATAGTAATCGCATTTAATATGATGTTCGCAACCATTCCCGCAAGGTTAATCAGCGGTAAATATTTTTGCTTTTCTTCGGCCAAGAGCCAAATGTTGCGAACCGACCCCATATAAGCGAATGCCGTGTAGCACGTTAAAATTCGAAATACCGGTATTGCTGCTACAAACTCAGCACCGTATAACACCTTTATTATTATAGGTGCAAATATAGTAAATATCAAGCTTTGCGCAAAAGCTAAATATATAATTATTCCATAAATGCTTGATATGTTTTTTTCATATTTAATAACGTCAGCTTTTTTAGATTCTAAAATCATCGGTCTAAAAGAATCTAAAATAGCTGTAAAAACAAACTGTACCACACCTGCCGATGTTATTGCCGCAGAGTAGTAACCATTTTCAGTTTTGCTAACCATCATGGTTAACATTATATGATCGGTATTTTGAATAACTATTATCATTAAGGCCGCGACCATAAAGTGCTTGCCGCGCGCAAGCATTTTTTTTGCTAAGGATAAGGAAATTTTAAGTTTTTGCTTGCATTTTTTAGAATAAAAAATCAGCAATAAAGTTCCAACTACGCCATATTCAACCGAATGCGACAAGGCAAACCAATATATGCTTTTGCCTGAAGCCAAGAGAAAAATTTTATATGCCGACACAAAAACGTATGCAACAAGCATTATAAGCGAAGAATATTTCGATAAAAGTTTGTACTGGAACCAGTACTGTATCATTTCAAGGGCTGCAAAGAAAATTGAAGTGCTGTATAATGCACAAACAATTATAGTTTCGGTTTGGCCAAAATTAGCAAGCACTGCAAAGGCACAAACCCCACCCATACACAAAAAGCTGGAGACTATATTTAAAAACAACGAGGTGCCCATTATTTCGCCCTCTTTTTCGGGCGACTGAACAAGCTGGTGCACCAAAATCGCGTCTAATCCCAACTTCATTAGCGGCAATGCAAATGCAACAATAGACGCAGCATAATTTATAAGCCCATAGTTTGAAGGGCCCAAATACCGCGCCGAAACCATACCGATTATTAACTGCAAAATTGACTGCGCAATTTTGCAAAGAATTATCCACTTTGCATTGTGAAATACTTGTTTTTGTTTCATAATAACTCAAAACTCTCCCAACCGGCAAAGCCGATTGGGAGATTATAATTTACTTCTGTTAGAGCTGAAAATTTGTGTTTAGCTTATTCAGCTACAACCAAACCGCCCCATGTTACATTATAGATAACACCATCGAATTCATATTCGCCGGGTGCTACAGTAATACCGTTGTCATAAACGTATAATTCGCCTTCAATTTCTACAAGGCCGTTAAGTACTATGCCGTCTTCGCCAACTACAAAGTCTCTGCCAGCTTCTACATCACAATATGAATTCACAACAAAGTATGTGCCTGATTCCTTAACGACACCGCCCCATGTTACTACATAGAGGTCACCTTCGAATTCATATAAGCCGGGAATTACAGTAGTACCCTTGTCATAGAATAATTTTCCATCGGCAGTTTCTACTAGGCCATCAAGAACAACACCATTTTCATCGACTGTGAAGTTTCTATATCCTTCAACGCCATCAACGAAAGATTGTGCTGCATAGTGTCTGCCGTCAACCTTTGGTTGACCATCCCATGCGATTATATACAAATTACCGTCAACCTTATATAAACCTTCAGCTGCTTTACGACCGTTTACAAAGAGGTAAGTTGTGCCTTCAAATTCAGCAAAACCATCAAGAAGAGCGCCGTCTTCGCCAATATAGAAACTCTTATTAGCTGCGATATCGCAGTAAGACCTACTAACGTAAGTTTTACCAGCATCTAATAAATAGCCGCCCCATGTTGCAACATAATACTTGCCGTCAACCTTGAATAAACCTTCTACTGAAGTTGCGCCGTTAACGTAAAGACGTGCTACGCCTTGTTCATCAAGCTTAATTTCTAATACGTCTTCTTCGGTATATTCAACTTCACGTAAATAACCACAGCCTCTTTCGCACCATAAGCCATCGCCAGTTGTGTATAAGTGGCCTAATGCGCTATCTTCATCAACGATAGTATCGGTAGCGCCGCAAGCACAGGTGCCGGTCTTTGTGCCGTCTGCTGTGCAGGTTGCATCGTCGTTAGATGTGTAGTTTTCGAAGGTGTGAGCCAACATTGAACCTTCGTCAACGATAGTGTCGGTAGCGCCGCAAGAGCATGTACCGGTCTTTGTGCCGTCTGCTGTGCAGGTAGCATCATTGTTAGAAGTGTAGTCTACATAAGTGTGGTCTAACTTGCTGTCAGCAACTTCTCTTGTATCGGTAGCACCGCAAGCGCAAGTACCGGTTTCAGTACCGTTTGCTGTGCAGGTAGCATCATTGTTAGAAGTATAGTTTTCGTAAACGTGAGCAGGCACACGTGTTACGTCACAGTTATTACATGTGCTGTCGCAATCGTTATCATAAACGTGCAATGTGAAGTAGAAACCTTCAATTGAAGGTGTGGTTGCGCCGTTAGCGCTATCAAATGTAACTTGGAATTGTGTAGCGCCATTTTTAACAGAAGTCATATTGGATAACTTTTGAGTTCCTGTGGTGATCCAACCTTGTGGGCCGTTGTAACTGCCGTCTTCATTAAAGAAGTGAATAAATGCACGGCAATTTGCAGGTACGGTAATAGATTCAATATCTGCAACCTTTAATACGTCGTATGTGTAAAGACGGATAGCGTGAGCGCCAACACAGTTATCAAGGGTGATAGCTTCACCGCCGTTAACGGTACCGCCCATTGCCATTGCAGGATATAAAATGTTGCCTTCAACCTTAGCTTGTGAAATAGCGCCAAGTTTTAAACCGCTAACAGGAGGTGTTGTTGAACCGTCAGCGCTATCAAAAGTAATTCTGAAATAGGTAGCGCCTGTAGCACCTTTTAACTTTGATACAAGATATGTGCCCTTTGTTTGCCAACCTGAACCGTCGTTATAACTTCCGTCTTCTTTAAAGAACTGAACAAATACACGGCAACCGTCACCAACAGTAATGCTGTTAATTTCTTCTACCTTATATGTATTATATGTAGCAAGACGAGTTGCGTGTGAAGCAAGACAAGTATCAACAGTAGTACCTGCACCATTAATAGTACCTGATACTAATGCAGGAGAAATAACTAATTCGTTATAAACGTCCTTAGGTGCTAAAACAAGTTTTAATGTACCTGCTGGGAAATCTTCAGGTTTGAATGGATCTGAATTTGCAGAGTCGCCTGCTACTATTCTGAAGTATGTAGCATTTGCGCCGTTAGGTAATGATTTTAAGGTTCTTGTGCCGGTTTGCCAACCTGTTTCGCCAATATAAGCACCGTCAGCATCCCAGAAGTGAACAACCATTCTGTAACCGTCAGCGATTGTAACCTTTTCATAGTCGGCTACTGCGTATTCATTTTTGGTGTAAACACGGTTTGTAGAACCAAGAATTTTACCATCTTGCGCGCTGATAATATTACCCGAAATCATAACAGGAGTGGTTGCGCCATCTACTGTTATATCCTTAGCATACATTTTCAAGGTTAAACCATCAACAGCAGGGTTACCGCTACCGCTTGCGGTATCATAAGTTACTCTGAAATATGTTGCGCCGTTATATCCGATTTTGTATGTACCGGTTTTCCAACCTTCGCCACCTACCCATACACCATCAGCGCCATAGTAGTGAACATATACTCTATGACCTTCGGCAACGGCTAAAGATTCAATTTCGGCAACTTCATATATATTAATAGGATATAAACGGGTTGCGTGTGTTTGAATTGAAGTGTTAAGGTTTGTGCTTGCACGGCCCGAAACTGTACCGCTTACTAAAGCGGGAGTAATTACGAAACCGTTAACAGTATCTTGTGGATTGGCTTCAAAAGTAATTACGTCAGCAGGTAAATCAGCAACCTTAAAGTTTGCGTTATCGCCGATCGCATTGCTTGCCGATGCACCAATTACTATTCTAAAGTAAAATGCGTTAATGTCATAATTGCTAAGTGACGTTGTTTTCATTGTGCCTTCTTGCCAACTACCAATGTACTTAATCCAATTACCTTGGTAATCGTATAAGTGATAAGCAGCTTTATAGCCACTTGCAATTGTTACTGAAACATTGTCATAAATCGAAATTAAATCCTTAGTGTAAGCACGATTAGCAGCGCCGTCTTTAATTACGCCACCGTCAATTGTACCTTGAACTAAGGTTACCGCTGTTTCAGCGTGTGTTGCAGTCATTGCGCAAAGACAAGTTGTCAAAACAATTGCCATTGTAAGCACAATGCCAAGCACTTTGTAGATTTTCTTTTTCATAAGAAATTCTCCCTTTCATTTTTTATAACCCCATTTTATACAAAACGGCAGTTTATATTTAATGTTATTGTACTCTAATTACACTTTTTTGTCAAGTATTTTGGCTTGCTAGATAATTTTTTTGTGAATTTTATACAATAACCACCGTAATTTGTATGTAATTTATAAAAGCGTTAATCAGGCAACAGGACGATATTTAGCAATTGATTTTATATATAACAAAAATCTCCCAATCGGAAACCCGATTGGGAGATTTAAATTTACTTTTTATAACTTTAAAGTCGGTGTTTAGCTTATTCAGCTACAACTAAACCGCCCCATGTTACATCATAGATAACACCATCGAATTCATATTCGCCAGGTGCTACAGTAATACCGTTTTCATAAACGTATAATTCGCCTTCAATTTCTACAAGGCCGTTAAGAACAACGCCTTCTGCATCAACTGCAAAGTCTCTACCAGCTGCTACGTCGCAGAATGTATCTACTGCATAGTATGTGCCGTTAGTTTCAACCTTACCGCCCCATGTTACTACATAGAGTTTACCGTCGAATTCATATAAGCCAGGCACTGCTGTGATACCCATATCATATAATACCTTGCCGTCAGCTGTTTCTACGATACCGTCAAGAACGAAACCGTTTTCGTCAACTGCAAAGTCTCTGCCAGCTGCTACGTCGCAATATGAATTAGAGATAAAGTATGTGCCGTTTGTTAAAACTTTACCGCCCCATGTTACCGCATAGTACTTGCCGTCAACTTCGTACAAGCCTTCAACAGCGGTCAAACCGTTCATATAGATAACCTTAACGCCATTGTCTTCAACAAGAGCAACTTCATCGTCATCTACTTCGATTTCACGCCAGTAGCCGCAACCATATTCACACCATACTTCGTCTTCATCAGCATAAGCGTGTTCTACTGCTGAGCCTTCGTCAGTGATAGTATCGGTAGCGCCGCAAGAGCAGGTACCGGTCTTTGTGCCGTCTGCTTTGCAGGTAGCATCGCCGTTAGATGTGTAGTTTTCGTAAGTGTGAGCCAACATTGAACCTTCATCAGCTACAGTATCGGTAGCACCACATACGCAAGTGCCGGTCTTTGTGCCATCTGCTGTGCAGGTAGCATCGTTGTTAGAAGTGTAGTCTACATAAGTGTGGTCTAACATTGAGCCTTCGTCAGCGATAGTATCGGTAGCACCGCAAGCGCAGGTACCGGTCTTTGTGCCGTCTGCTGTGCAAGTAGCATCATTGTTAGAAGTGTAGTCTACATAAGTGTGGTCTAACTTGCTGTCAGCAACTTCTCTTGTATTGGTAGCGCCGCAAGCGCAAGTAGCGGTTTCGGTACCGTTTGCTGTACAGGTAGCATCGTTATTAGAAACATAGCTTTCATAAGTGTGGTCTAACATTGAGCCTTCGTCAGCGATAGTATCGGTAGCACCGCAAGCACAGGTGCCAGTCTTTGTGCCGTCTGCTGTGCAGGTAGCGTCGCCGTTAGGTGTGTAGTTTTCGTAAGTGTGGTCTAACTTGCTGTCAGCTACTTCTCTTGTATCTTTTTCGCCACAAGCGCAAGTACCGGTTTCAGTACCGTTTTTGGTGCAAGTAGCATCATTGTTAGAAGTATAGTTTTCGAAAAGGTGTTCGTGAGGAACTTCTACGGGGGCAAGCTTAAAGGTTAAACCGTCAGCAGGAGCCTTTGCAACGTCGTTGCCGCCAACAGTGTTACTAAGTGTCACCTTAAATTGAGTAGCGCCCTCAGTAGCAGGCTTCATTGTAGCAACGGTATATGTGCCAGCTGCCAACCAACCATTACCGCTATGATAAGTGCCGTCAGCATTAAAGAACTGAACAAAACCGCGGCAACCATCTACGATAGTAATTGATTCAACATCAGCCACTTGATATACGTTTAATGTAGCAAGGCGATTTACTTGATCAGTATTGATAAGGTTGCTTGCATCAAGATTTGCACCGTTGCAAGAACCAACTATCATTGCAGGATATAATACATCGCCTTCTACCTTATCCTTAGGAGCTTCAACCAACTTTAATACGTCAGCAGGTACGCTATCAGGAGTGATATTCTTGTTGTCCTTTTCACCAATAACAGCGTTGAAATAAACTGCTTTTGCACCATAGCTTACTTTAACTGTTGTGGGGCCATTAAGCCAAGTGCCTGTACCGCCTAAATATGTACCGTCAGCATCATAGAAGTGGAACCAAACTTTGTAGCCGTCTGCAATCTCAGCTGATGTATAGTCAGCTATAGCAAGATTTTCAGCAAAGCAAAGACGAGTAGAAACGCCTTCCTTAACTGCGCCACCGTCAATTGTAGCCTGAATAAGAGTATAAGGAGCATCGTATGCGGGTTCTTCAGGTTCTACAGGAGTATCAGGAGTATCAGGAGTATCGGGTGTGTCAGGAACTTCGGGTTCTGTCTTAGGAGCAAGCTTAAATGTTAAAGCATCAGCAGCAGGAGCAACAACATCATTGCCACCCTTTGTGCTACTTAAGGTTACCTTAAATAAATCAGAAGCGCCACCATAAGGCAACGATTTAAGTGCGTATGTGCCGGTACTTTGCCAGCCCGAACCGCCCTTGTATGTGCCATCTGCAGCAAAGAATTGAACGTAAATACGGCAATCAGCAGCAACAGTGATTGTTTCAACATCATCTACATTATATACGTTAAATGTAGCAAGGCGCTTGCCATTATTACCGTCTGTGCTGTTGATAAGGTTGCTGCTGCCAAGGTTTACACCGTTGCAAGAACCAACTACCATTGCAGGATATAATACGTCGCCTTCAAGTCTATCCTTGGGAGCTTCGGTAAATGTAATTACGTCAGCAGGGATGCTGTCTATAGGCATATCTGTATTATCAGCTTTACCGATAACAGCATTGAAAGAAACAGCAGATGCGCCGTAGCCTAATTTAGCTGTTGTAGGACCGTTAAGCCAAGTGCCTGTACCACCTAAATATTCGCCATTAGCATCATAATAGTGGAACCAAGCCTTATAGCCGTCAGCTATAGTAGCGTGTGTGTAATCACTTAAAAGAAGTGATTCGGTAAAACGTGCGCGAGTTGTAGAATCCTTCAACGCGCCACCATCAATTGTGCCCTGTTCTAAAGTGAACACAGCTGCAGATGCTGTGGTCATTGCGCAAAGACAAGCCGATAAAACGATTGCCATTGCTAAAACAACGCCAAGCACTTTGTAGATGTTCTTTTTCATAAGAAATCTCCCTTTCAAAAAAATTTTCTTCAGTATTGCGGGTGCACGGACCCGACTTAACACCGATTTTATTTTACACAAATTTCAAGTTTTTGTCAATGAGATTATATTTTACCCTAATAATTTTGTTAATTGTGCACAATAATATTGTTTTTTTATGTTGATTTCACAAATCCGATAGTGTTTTGTTCGACAAGCAATCACAATATATAGCATAAAACGGCGGATATAACATCCGCCGTTCTTATTATTTTTGCACTTTATAATTGCCCCAATTTTATGCACGGTAAACCGTAATGCCGAATACAACCCACGAAAATTATAATAAAACCAATAGCGCTTGTCATCTGCAACGGTTAGAATAACCTTTTGGATATTATTCTTTTTCGGTTGGTTTTTTATCTAAAGCAATAAACGGTAACGCCAAAACAAAATATATTACGTAGCCCGCTTCTGTTCTAAGTGAACTGTTATAAATAAAAATAACGACGCAAATTATAGAAATAATTAGTGCCACCTGATTCATATTTAACAAGCCGACATTGTTTTTTATATTTTTGTTTGCCCGCCAGAAACAAATTGCAAATATAACAAAATTAAAAATCAAACCAATATATCCGGTTTCTAAAAAGGTAAATGCAGTAGAAAACCAGTTATAATTCAAATAAGAATAGGTTTGATAAAACGGTGTATTGCAAATAGCAAAACTCGAAGTATCGCAATTGCCAAGTCCCAATCCAAAAATTCGCTTTGGCCAAGTAGTCAATATAGTTTCGGCTATTGTAGGTATTGCAGTAAGTCGTCCTAAATCCTTGGTTGAGGAATAATTTTCGGCAGTAATAAGTTCAAATATTCTTGCAAGCGTAATATTGCTGTTTTCACCAAATAAAATAGGTAACAATGCGCCGGCTAAAAACACAAACAAAGCCACCAAACCCAGCAATACTGCTTTGCGCCACGAGAATTTGGTCAATATCGCCGCCAAAGCAACAATCATAAGACAGATTATAAAAAACATTTTAAGTTCTGCTAAAACCGCTATTAAAAGCGCCACCGAACAGGTAGCAAAGCACGGCACTGCGCCCACCTTGCCGTTCATATAATCTAACACTTTCTTAGTAACAACTATTGCTAAAAAAATTAAGGTAGAGGCATTTGCACCAACTTCTACCCCGAAAACACCGCCAAGATAGTCCCAAGAATAACCCAACACAAAATATTGCACCGCGGTTACCAATACATTTATCCAAAACAATATATCAAAAAATTTAAACGCCGTTTCAATATCGTCTTTTTGTAAAAACAACGCGAACATTATAAAGGCAACATAAAATCTAAAGTTGTTGCGCATTCCCCATAAAAAATAGATAAACGATTGGAAGTTTATAAAATATATTATCAGCTCAAACGCAAAGAAAGTTAAAACACACGCCACAAAAGGCACTAAATTTTGATGTAACTTAATATTTTTTCTGAAAAACAAAACAAAAAAGCCCAAAATCCACGCAACATCAACACTATATTTCAAGACGCTTGGCAATGAAAACAACTGTAATAAAGTTGGCAACAAGAACGGCATCACAACAATAAATACCGTTACCCATTCACAAAACGTTCTTTTCTTTATATAAAGGTTTCCATACTTAAACATTTCAAACACTCCAAAGAATTATACACTTGCCCTTAATTTTAAAAACAAACGACACAAAAAATAACATTTAAACCTTAACGCCCACCAAAAAATTTTCGGTAAAAACGCATCGTGAGAAATAGCCGATTTTTTTAAGGTGTTACGCAAAATATCATCTCGAAAAACCTTTTCAAGCGTTTGCTTTTTTTCTGTTTCGGTTAAATCGGAACGTAGCACTTGCATTAAAAATCCCAAGGTCATTCCATGATAGCGGGCAGTTACATAATCGTTCAAGCTCGAAGACAAGCCTAATTCTTGTATTTTTTTTAAAGTTTTAACCAAAAATTCATTATTTCTTATATGCCTATCGGTGTTAAATTTATGGGTTAACGATTTTTCGTTTTTTCTGTAATAATAAAGCTTATCTGAAATTAAGACTACTTTAAACGCATTTGAAAAATATTCCAAACTAAAAATAGAATCTTCAGATATTATGTCGCGTTCAGAGCTGAAATTTATATTATTGTCTTTAATAATGCCTACGCTAAACATTTTAGACCACTGACTTACGCCACAGCCCAATCCATAGTCAAACAGTTTTGGCAAAAAAACGTTTTTTACGGCATCTGCTTCATAAATTTGCTCTTTAAAAATATTTTGACTGCTTTTAATTCGACCGTCAGGATAAACTTCGTTTCTTCCGTAAGCGACTGTGTCAGCCTTATGCTTTAATGCCGTGCAGACACAACGCTCAACCAAATCTTCAGCTACATAATCATCACTGTCAAAGAAAAAAACAAATTCTCCCGTCACAGCTTCAAAACCGGTTTTGCGAGCCATACCCAAACCTGCGTTTTCTTTATGTATAACCTTTATTCGCGAGTCCTTTTCTTTCCAATTATCGCATATTATAGGACAGTTATCAGGGGAGCCGTCATCAACAAGTATGATTTCGAGATTTTTATAAGTTTGTTCGGTTATGCTTTCTAAACATTGGTCAAGATATTGCTCAACATTATATACCGGCACTATTACCGAAACCAATTTTTCAACCATAAAAACCTACCTCTCCACGATTTTTTTATATATTGAATTGTAAAATTTCACCTTTTCATCCCAAACATGTTTATATGCCGATTGTCTTGCATTTTCGCCCTTTTTTAATAATTCCAACGGTGATTTTGCCAAACCCAACAACACGGCATTTAAGTTTTTCTTATATTCTTGAAGGGCATTGCCTTCGTAAAAATATGCATTTGTACCATCCAAAAGCAACGCTGCGCCAAATTTTTTCATAGTTATAATCGGCAATCCATTGCTCAAAGACTCCAACAATACTGCACCTGAAGTTTCACGAATACTCGGCATTATGAAAACGTCAGCATTTCTGTATTCTTGTGCCATTTCTTCATAAGGTATCCTACCGCGAAAAACGACCTTGTCTTGAAGACCATAATCACACGTTATAGTTTTAAGCTTATGCTCAATGGGGCCTTCGCCTAAAAATCTACACTCGTAATCAAAATCCGGCGGCAATTCTTTTAACGCTTCTAATAAAAATTCGTGACCTTTGCGATATGCCAACCTGCCCGCAACGAGCATCGTAAATTTTTTCTTTGCCGCATCCCTGCTAAACGGCGGCGTTATTTCGTTTTGTGATATGCCAACGTCTGAAAACATGGCACATTTATTATCATCAATTACTTTTGAAAGATATTTTTTAGTTTCTTTATTTGTAAATAACACATAATCGCAATTTTTTAATGTTTTGCAAATTTTATATTTTAATTTACTGCAAAAATTTAAAATTTTGCGCGCATTTTCAGCCCACATATTACCCTTAGCATATTTTTTAAAGCAAGGCGGAAAATATTCGCCGCCACCAAGAGGACCACAAACAAATTTAACGCCCTTTATTTTTGAAAAATTGCCAACACTTCTGAATTCTATGGGTGTGATTTGATGTATAACATCTATGTTTTCGTCGCGGCATATTTTTTTAACCAGCGGATAAGCTTTTTTATGGTAACGGTTGAGCCTTCCTGCGTGCATAATGCCTTTGAAAATTTTTTTATAAACGCCTGCAATATCTATATAATAAAATTTAATATTTTCAATTGGATTTTTCTTTAAATATTCCTCTATTGCTTCGCGGCTTTCAATTTTTGTAACCACAAAAACCTTGTTATGTTTAGCACTTTCAACCGGAACATTCCAACCAATTTTTTCTTCACTGCCCTTATTGGGCTTACAAGAATAGGCAATATACAAAATATTCATAAAACTAATTCCTTAAATCTTAGTTTGATTTATACCAACTGATTTATAGCATTATCCCAATCGTAAACCAAAACTTCTTCTCTTGGATTTTTGTTTTCATTCAATGCTTTTTGAATGATTTTATTGATGTTTTCACTATCAAAATCATCTATAAAATAAAAACCATTTTTAGATTTCAATTCTCGCATTTCGCCATAATCGGTGGTTATAACAGGAAGTCCACAAGCCGCCGCTTCCATACAAGAAAGCGGTACATCAATACACCTTCCGCTCTCAACTACTGGGAAAAAGTAAAGGTCTGCCAATTGGTATATTTCCTCTATATTATCAACATACTCATCAATAATACGGATATTGGGCGCCGCCAAAAGTTCTTCACGAAGCCCAATATCCCATTCGCTTTTAAAGCGAGTGCTTATTACCAACAAAACGTTGTATTGCTGTGAAATTTTTAAAAGCTGACGAATATTGCGCCCTTCATTTAAATGACCAACGTGTAGCACTATCTTTTTGTCAACGGCAAATCCATAGTTTGATTTTAGCACGCGTTTTTCTTCAATTGAGACGGGGACAAATTTTTTAGTATCGACACCTGTTTTAATTCGGATGACCCTTTTATCGCCCACTATTTTAGCGTAAAATTCGGCGGCATCGCCCGAAAAAACAACAATCTCGGCACCACTTAGTTTTAAAAGCAATCGTCCAAGCAAATTCATTTTGGTTTTCAAAACCAAGGCAACCCGCAAACTCTTGGTAAAACAAGAAAGCAAAAATATTCTTAATGCGGTTGCGGTCGCTTTTGCAGGAAAAGGTAAGTAGAAAACATCTTTATGCTTTTTGCAAATGCCAATAAGCTCGCGACTTAACATAAATTTATTTATCCTAATAAATTTATCAGTAATATCCGATTGCCTTTCATAAGATACAACATATATATCTTTGTTTTTAGCCTTAAGCCTTTTAACCAGGCTGTTAGCAACCTTTAAAAACCCCTCATCTGCCTCATTGGTAAGTCCATTAGATAACACTAACATTGACAACCACCACAGTTTTCACAGGTTGACAAGGCATCAAGCGTTTGCTTTGTTACCTTGCCGTCGCGGTAATCACGCACGATTTTATTCTCATACATTGAATATTTTTTCTTCTTTAAAAAGCGCAAAAATTTATGCCTTAAAACCCAGAAAAACGGCACCCAAATATATTTGTGCATTGCGGGCGAAACCGAACCTATCATCCAACAGTTGCGGTCGCACGCGCGCACCTTTTTGCGCACCGCTTCGGCTTCGTCGCTTTGCCACAATTCTTCCCAACTTTGCGAATTGATATTGCCCATAACTTCCTTTTCCTTTGTGCCGTTACAGGGCATAACGTCGCCGTAAGGGTCGATAAAAAATGTGTCAAAACTCATATCACAAGGAAGCAAACGCTTTTGACTGAAAATGTAGTTAATAAGCCCATGGTTAAAGTAAGCGCGGAACCACTTTTTCGGACTATTCGACTCTAACAAGCGGTTTATAAGGTCTTCAAAATGACCCGCTACCATTAGCCTGTCGTTGATAATATTATTCGACTCTACAAAATAAAAGCTATTGTGGAGTGATGCGGTAGCAAACTCCATATTAAGCTCGTCCGAAATATTGTAAAGCGCCACCAAATCGGGCGCATTTTTATCCTGCACAGTCATACCGAAGCCGACGTCCTTCATACCCATTTCCACTAGGGTTTTAAGGGTGGTATAACCACGGTTAAAGCCGTCGTCAAGACCTCTTATTTCGTTGTTGGTTTGCTCTAAACCTTCGATAGAAATTCTAATACCAATTTGTGGGAATTCGCGGCACAAATCAACAATTCTATCGGTAAAAAAGCCATTGGTAGAAATAACAATACGTTCGCTCTTTTTATAAAGCTCACGCACAATATCCTTCAAATCTTCGCGGATAAATGGCTCCCCGCCCGTAATGTTTGTAAAATACATTTCGGGCAACTTGCGAATAGCCTCTACCGTAATTTCATCTTCAGGTTTTGAAGGCACTTTATATCGGTTGCACATTGTGCATTTTGCATTGCAACGGTATGTAACAATAACCGTGCCGTTTAATTTTTTTGCCATTAAATTTCCTACTTACTAAATATATTAATGTGTTGCTTTGCAACCTTGTCCCAACTGTAATATTGGGCAAATTTGCTGTAGTCAACTTCGGTTTTATCGTCATTTGTAAACCCTTGAAGCTTGGCAATAAACTCCTCTTCGTCGCTATACTCACTATAGCCGCCATCGAGCTTAAACATAAGCTTGCCGCCAACCAAAACAGGTGTGCCTGCCGAAATTGCTTCAATAACAACAAGCCCAAACGACTCTAAATTTGAAGGAAAAATACTGCAAACCGCCGCGTTGTAATAACGATTCAATTCGTCGCCCGGCGCCAATTCACCAAGATAGATAACCCTGTCTTCAATGCCGCTTTGCTTTGCAAATTCGGTTATAGACAATTGATATTCCGCATCAATAATTCCGCCCGCATAAAGATAGCAAACATCAGGGTTTTGCTTTAAAAATTCGGCCATAAGCTTAAGCGCACCAAGCTGATTTTTGCGCTCGCAAACCGAACCGACTTGAAATATTATCTTTTTATCTTCAAGGCTTTGCTCTTTCTTAAAGTTATCAACTTCTTCTTTTGAAAGACGTGAATATTTTTGCGTGTTAACGCCGTTCTTCACCTTGCCTATTTTTTCTTTTTGAACGCCAAGGCGGTTTACAAAATGGTCGATTGTAATGTCGTTAAGGACCAAAACCTTATCGGCGTGTTTAACGCAAAATACTTCTTGAAAATATTTTCGTTTAACCGTTTTTTCAATTTTTTCCCACTCGGTTCCCCAAATGTAAGAATGAACGGTATAGGCGATGGTCGCCTTATTTAAAAGTTTTTTAGATGTAAGCTTTAAAAAGAAAAATAAATTATATTGATTATGAAAATGAAGAACAACCTTTTCGTCGGCATTTTTTAAAATGCCCTTTAACTTTTTTGCAAGACTCAAGGAATAGACAACCCTTTTAAGCTTGTGCATTATACCAAGGCTTACGTCGGTTGAAGTGAAAACCGACGGAACGCTAACTTCCAAAATCGGTAAATCGGTTTTTGCGCGTTTTTGGGCCTTAATGTCAATTATAGTAGCATCTTCGCCGTTTTTTAAAAACGAACGTGTAAGTTCTTCCACCACAATTTCGGTGGCGGCGCCCATTTGCGCCGGGACAGGGGTATATCCCGTGCCGATTTCATAAATCTTCATTACTTTTCACCGTAAATTTTTAATATTTTTTGATAATAGCTATCGGGTGTTTCAAAGCTTACCGCTTTGCAATTTTCGGTAAATTCTTTTAATACCTCTTGGTTCTCCAATAAAGAGCGAAGCTTCACTTCCAAATCGTCAGGGTCGCCCGCTCGAAACAAAAGACCTGTTTTACCCTCATCTATAAGCTCGGGAATGCCACCTATTTTAGCACCAATTACAGGTGTTAAAAGCATTTGAGATTCCATCACCGTATACGGACAATTCTCATACATTTCAGATGGACAAACGCTACACGCCGCATTTGCAATCAAAGCTTTAAGCTCATCCCCCGTTTTAAAGCCGACGTATTTTGCATTTTTTACCTTTGCAATCTCAGCTTCAGCCGCGCCATAGCCCGCAAACAAAAATTCATATTCGGGCATTCGTTTTGCCGCTTCTAAAAGGGTTAGCGTGCCCTTATCGCGCGACAGATGACCGAATTCTAAAACGTAATTTCCCTTTTCATCGGCATCACTTTTTTGCGGCTCAAAAAAATTGTGTATTGCCACCGTTTTACTTCTAAAACGCTCGTTAACGTCAAGCTTACCCTTCAAAAAACGTGACGGACAAACTATGGCGTCAATATAATCATAAGCCTTGCTGTATTTCCAAAAATATGCGTCAAGCATACCTAAAAAGCTTTTCGCGCGGGAATTTTTAACACATTTTGTGCGAAGGCAATGGGTGAAATTGCCCGAAAGGCATCTTTCGCAAACCTTTATATCATTGTCAAAAAGTCCGTGGCTTGGGCAAATCAACTGATAATCGTGCGCGGTGTAAACAATTTTAACCGCTCTGCCCGTTTTTTTGCGATATTTTTCCACCGCCAAAATAACACTTGGTGTAAGGTGAAACTGAATATTATTAAAATGCACCACGTCAGGCTTAAAATGGTAAAGCACGCGGCTTATTTTACGCTTGGCCGCAGCCGAATAAATTATTTTAAAGGGAGCCAAAAGATTTTTAAAAATACCGCGGCTAAAATCGAATTCCCGGGCGTAGCTCCCCACCGTGTTCCCCACAATGTTTTTTTCGTTTTGAGTGCCAAAATATTCAACCTC
>JAZRBQ010000096.1:0-31696 GCA_045635145.1 Acutalibacteraceae bacterium
ACTATTAGCCGAAACGCCGCCTGCTAAAACAATTTTGTTGTAACCGAATTCCTTTGCGGCGGGTATGGTTTTATCAATAAGCAGGCCGCAAACGCGCTGTCTTACGGTGGCGCAAACTACAGGTACGTCAATTTCAATACCCTTTTGGCTTGCATTGTGCACCAAGTTAAGCACAGCGGTTTTAAGACCCGAAAAGCTAAAATCATATTTGCCGGTGCTAACCTTTGGGTAAGGGAGCGGATATTTTTTATTATCTGCCGTGGTGGCGATTTTATCAAGATTAACGCCACCGGGGTAAGAAAGCCCCATGCAGCGTGCGGTTTTATCAAAGCATTCGCCCGCGGCATCGTCGGTAGTGCCGCCTAAAATATTAAATTTTGTATAATCGGTAACCTCACAAAGTACGGTATTACCGCCCGAAACTAAAAGGCACAAAAACGGCGGCTTTAAATCGGGGTGGGCAATATAGTTTGCCGCAATATGCGAACGTAAATGATGAACCGGAATAAGCGGAACGTTAAGGCTAAGCGCCAAACCTTTTGCAAAATTCACACCCACAAGCAAAGCACCGATAAGACCCGGCGCAAAGGTAACGGCAACGGCATCAATATCCGAATAGGTTAGGTTTGCGTCCTGTAAAGCCTTTTCGCACACCTGCGAGATTGCTTCGGCGTGACGGCGGGATGCAATTTCGGGCACTACGCCACCATAGATTTTATGCTCTTCTATTTGGGTTGCTATAACGTTGGAAAGCACGGTGCGGTCTTCAACTATCGCTACCGATGTTTCATCGCAAGAGCTTTCAATAGCTAAAATTTTCAAGTTAATCAAACCTCTTTGTCATTATAAGGGCATCCTCGGTGGGATGTGTGTAAAAATTCTTACGTTTGCCATCTATGATAAATCCAAACTTTTCGTAAAGAGAGATGGCGTTTTTATTACTTTGCCTAACCTCAAGCGAAATAAAGGCGAGTGAGTTTTCCTTTGCAAATAAAAACAATTCTTTAAGCAAGGCGGTTGCTACACCCATATTTCTATATTCGGGGAAAACGGCAATATTGGTAATGTAGCCTTCGTCGATTATTGCCGAAATACCGACGTAGCCTAAAACGGTACCATTACTTTCGGCTACAAAAAATTTTGTACCCGTTTTAAATGCCGAAAGGATTGTTTCTTCACTCCAAGGGGTAGAAAAACAAACCTCTTCAAGCAAGGCTATATCTTTTATGTGGCGGTGCTCAATCTTCTTAACCGCAAGCGGTGGAAAAAGTAAATCAATTTCTTTTATAATTTCGTCACGGCATTGGCGGTAGGTTTCAACGTCGGAGCCGTAAGGGTCGGAAATACCGTTACCCAAAATTTCGCATTTCACACCCAAGGAATTTAAAGTTTCCTTATGGGAATGTGACATACAAATTATTTTGTCCGCCCAGTCGATTAATTCCTTTGAAATGGGCTTTGAAATATGTTGGCTTTTATCAATCCCAATTTCTGCCAAGGCGAGTTTTGAATTTTGTGAAATCGGCAATCCGCCAATGCTAAGGCCACAGCTTTTCACATCTAAATCTTTACGGGTGTGGCTTAAATAACCCTCGGCTAAGGGGCTACGGCAGGTATTGCCTGTGCATACAAATAAAACCTTCATTATCCTTTACTTTCTAACCAGTTTTTGCCGTAATTGGCATCGGCGGTAAGTGTTACAGCCAAATTGGCTGAATTTTGCATTTCCTCGGCCAAAAGTTTGCAAACGGTGTTGGCATCTTTCTCGTCGCACTCAACTATAAGTTCGTCGTGTACCTGCAAAATAAGGTGTGCGGTGGGAATTTCTTTTTCTAATTTTTCAAAAACCCTTATCATTGCAAGCTTAATAATATCGGCGGCGGTGCCTTGAATGGGGGCATTCCTTGCAACCCTTTCACCAAAGGCGCGAAGCATACCGTTAGAGCTTGCAAGTTCTGGCAAATAACGGCGACGGCCGAAAAGGGTGGTAACAAAACCGTCTAATTTAGCTTGGGTTATAGTGTCTTCCATATATTTTGCAACCTGTGGGTAGGTGGCTAAATAGGATTTTATATAATTATCGGCTTCCTTACGGGTAACGCCGATATCTTTAGCAAGTGAAAAGGCACCAATACCATAAACAATACCAAAGTTTACCGCTTTTGCGCGGCTACGCATAACGGGGGTAACCATATTAAGCGGCATACCGAAAACTTGCGCCGCGGTGGCGGTGTGAATATCAGTACCGCTTTTGAAGGCGGTAATCATATTTTCGTCATTTGCCATACTTGCAAGAACACGAAGTTCGATTTGCGAATAGTCGGCATCAACCAATACCTTGCCGTCTTCGGCAACAAAGAATTCGCGAAGTCGTTTGCCTTCGGCGGTTCTTACGGGAATGTTTTGCAAATTCGGTTCTAGGGAACTTATTCTGCCTGTTCTCGCTTCGGTTTGGTTAAAGGTGGTGTGTATTCTACCGTCTTCGGCAATGCAGCCTTGCAAACCGTCGGTGTAGGTGGATTTAAGCTTTGAAAGTTGGCGGTATTCGAGCAAAAGTGACACAGCAGGGTGCTTGTCCTTAAGTTCTTCCAAAACTTCTGCATTGGTACTATAACCGCTTTTGGTTTTCTTTTTGGCGGGAAGACCCAATTCTTCAAACAAAGCCACGCCTAACTGCTTGGGTGAATTAAGGTTGAATTCGTAACCGACAAGGTTATAAATCTCGGTTTGTATTTTTTGGGTGCGACCGCCCAATTCCTGTGACATACGGCTAAGACCTTCTTTATCGGCTTTAAAGCCGCGAAGTTCCATATCGCCTAAAACCTTTGCCAAGGGCAATTCAATGGTTTTAAGAAGCTCTAACTGTCCGCTTTTAGTGAGTTCGTTTTCTAAAACCTTGCAAACGCCGTCAAAAACACAGGCATTTTTAATGATTTCATCAGCATCGGCCTTGGTTTCGGGTAATTCGGCTGAATATTCGGCAAAAAGGCGGTCGAGCGCGTAGGACGATGCCGACGGATTGCAAAGATAAGCCGCAAGCATGGCATCGAAGCCTACGTTTACTATACCATTGTAGGTTTTGTAAATTGTTTTATAATCGTAAACTTTTTTAGAAATTTTGTCGTTTTCAAAAAGTTTTTTAACGGTTTCGGTATCGCATTTAAAAACGCAGTCGCCGCTTACTACGGCATATTCACCGTTTTGGCTGTAAACGGTAGCGCTGTCTATAAATTTAGGGGTATCACTTACTGTAATGGTTGAAAGCTCGGTCATGTTTTCGATAGACGGGGTGTTATCGGCCTTCAAACCCATTTTGTCAAGAAGTTTAAAAAATTCAAGCCTTGTCATAAGTCTTGCTAATTCGGGCTCATTAATAGGTTTGTTTTTATAATCTTGCACGTTTTGGTTTATGGGTGCGGTTTTGCAAATTCGACCTAAGTCACGGCTTAAAAAGGCACTTTCTTTACCTGCTAAAAGTTTATTTCTCACGCCATCTTTAATATCAATGGTTTCAATATTTTCATAAATATAGTCGATATTATGAAAACGGCTGATAAGGTCGGTTGCGGTTTTTTCGCCAACACCTGCGACACCGGGGATATTATCCGACGAATCGCCTTGAAGTGCTTTAAGTTCAATCATTTCATCGGGGGTAAGAGCGTATTTTTCGAACAATGCCTCTTTATTGTAGTTTATAATTTCCGGTTTGCCCATTTTGGTTGCCGCAAGAAGTACCCTTGTGCTGTCTGAAATCAGCTGCAAAGAGTCACGGTCACCTGTTGAAATAACACATTCGTGAGAGCCTTGCTCGCAAAGATTTGCTAAGGTGCCCAAAATGTCGTCGGCTTCGTAGCCTTCGCATTCAATACAGGTGTAACCCGCAAGGGTAAGCCATTCTTTTAAAATCGGCATTTGTGAGCGTAATTCTTCGGGCATACCTTTGCGGCCTGCCTTATATTCGGTATACATTTTATGGCGAAAAGTGGGGGCTTTAAGGTCAAACGCAACTGCAACACCGTCGGGGTTTTCGAGTTCTTCTAAACGGTGCAAAATATTTATAAAACCGTACACCGCATTGGTGTATTGACCGTCTTTCGTGGTTAAAAGTTTAATTCCGTAAAAGGCACGGTTTATAAGGCTGTTGCCGTCAATAGCAAGTAATTTCAAGCCAAAATCCCCCTAATATTATATATAAATAAATATACATAATAAATTATAACACTAAATAATCAATATGTCACTAAAAAATTGAAAAATTTTCTATATTTTTTTGTGAAAGAAAAATTGTTGACAAAATAACAAAATCATATTTTAAAGATTCTTTTCATACAATTAATTAGTCCTTTTGGGAGTTGATAGTATGAGCTTTACAGGAACCGATAGAGCGGTTATTTTGGGGGAATATATTTTAGATACGGGCGCTACGGTCAGGGCCACGGCGAAGGTTTTTAAAATAAGCAAATCTACTGTACATAAAGATGTTACCGAACGGCTTTCACACGAAAATCCGCAGTTGTACCGTCAGGTCAAGGCGGTGCTTGAAAAAAATAAGCAAGAAAGGCATATACGCGGCGGTTTGGCTACACGAAAAAAGTATAAAGGTGTTTAAGAAAAAACGGGAGCTTATCCATTTGGATAAACTCCCGTTTAAATTTTATTAAATTAATCAATGTAATAAACCTTTGCGTTTTTATCATCAAATACGGTTACGATATCCTGTTTTGCGTTTTCACAAAAGCTTAAAACGGGTGGTTCGCAAACCTCATTTGCACCGTATTGACCTAGCGTTCCGCCAAGTTTTTGAATATAGGTATTTTCGTACATTTTGGGGCAGCTTTCGTGTTTTTTTGCCACTAAGTGAAGCATACGAAAAGCAGAACGGTCGAAAATATTATGGTGTATTGTGTAATTTTCGGCGGTGTTTTCATAACT
The DNA here is from genome assembly GCA_045635145.1 of Acutalibacteraceae bacterium. Taxonomy (GTDB): domain Bacteria; phylum Bacillota; class Clostridia; order Oscillospirales; family Acutalibacteraceae; genus UBA737. Next base: position 4,933 of record JAZRBQ010000096.1, read on the forward strand.
CCAACCCTTAATATGAGCGGGTGTGTGGGTGTTGTGGCGTTGCTGCCCCCAGCCGAAGCCTGTAAAACGCAAAATGTTATTTGCTATTTCGCAGTTGGTTATTTTACTTTCGGTATCGCCTTCGGTTTTTTCAAGAAAATATTCAATCGAATAAACACAGTATTCAATTAAGTTATTAAGATAACGGATATTATCCATTTTATAGGTTTTGCCGCAGGTGGTCATTTGGTGGGTTATGCCTGCATCGTAAACCTGATAAATGTAGTTATTTACGGCAAGATAATCTTCACAACCGCCGTAAATTTCAATAGCGTTGCCGTAACGGGTTACACTACCGCGAGTGCCTTGGGGATAGTTGGGGTCAACCCCAAAATAACTCTGAATGTTGCCGCCAATCCAACCAATTTCGCAGTTAGAAACGTGAAGTCCTACAACGTGACCGCCGGCAGATACACCAAAGCAAGAATATTTAAGGCAAAGGTTATCGACTTTTACGTTATGGTTAGATGCCACCTTGATTAAAGCGCCGCGAACTACTGCTTCAATATCATAAAAAACTTCGGCTGGGTTGCCTTTGTCGCAACGCAGGTAAAGTTCACCAAAACTTTCTTCATCTATAACAGGAATAGGGAAGTTTTCATTTTTTGAAGGTGTGGTGGTAAGTCTTTCCTGATAGAAGCAAACAATGTCAAGGTCGTTTGTCATTTCGTCTTGCATTACAAAAGGTTTGTTTTCGTTATCACGGCAGACAAATCCGTTGTTTTTATATGTTGGAATAAGCTTACGGCTGTGAAATTCCCCACCGTTAAAGACAAGTGTGCCGCAATCGAGTATGGGTTCTTTTAATTTCCAAATGTTTTTTTCAATATCAAAAAGTTCCCACAAATCTTTTTCACTTAAGTTTTTATTCCAACCGTATAGTTTTGGTTTTTCACCTTGACCGTAAGCGGCGTAAGTAACACCCTTTTGGGCAAAAACATTACCGCGGAATGTATCGCCACGCTTAAAAAATACACCGTCACCTTCTAAAAGTGGTGTTTCGGAAACTTTTTTAAGTGTTTTCCAAGCAGTTTCGGGGGTTTTGCCGTCGTTATTGTCATCGCCGTTATTGCTTACAAAATAAGTAGTACCCGAAATTTTAATTTCGTCTTTTGCATTTAAAATTTCGTTTTTACGGTTTTGGCAAATTTTTTCTAATTTATTTAAAAATTCGGTGTTAGCTTTTATCATAACTACTCCTTATTTTGTGCTTTTTGAAGAAAGTATTTGTTAATTAAAATTGCAACAAGAATACCCGCACCGCTTAAACAAACAGCCGAAAGCAGTTTGAATATGCTTGTGAAAAACAGCACGTGCTCGGTTAAGAAAATGCTGCTTAATATAAACAGGCTGTTACGTGCTTCGCGGATAGATTCAACCGGATAATAATCATCGCCAAGGCTTTTGTATGTAGATTTTGCAAGGTTATGTATTTTGCTGCGCCACAAAAGGTTGGGAATTAATATTAAAATAGCAAGAATGACAAAAAGTACGAGAAAGGCTACCGAAAAGAAATTAATTAAAAAACCGGAGATAAGGTTTAGCGGTAAGCGATTAAAAATTTCTTTTTCACCGATAATTCGGATTATTTCTTCGGCGGTGGGATTGGCGAGAGAAATAATAAACGAAGTGATAAAACCTGATAAAATCATAAGAACGGCCGTGATATTTAGCATAAGATATTCGGCGTAGATTGTACCGCTTATTGAACGAAGGTTACGCCTGTTTACAAAGCCTTTTTTAGCGTTTGAATATGAAATCCAAAAGAAAATTGAAAATAAAATATTGAAAATCGGTAAGGCTTTAGCCAAAATGGCAAAAATAGAAGAAGCGGTCATTAAAATTGCTATTGCTAAAAACAATTTATGCTTAAAAGCCGATAAAAGATTGTTTTCTAAGGTGGTTAATCGCAAATCATCTGTTTTTAATACGGATTTACAAGATGGACATTGTGAAAGCGGATGTTCTAATTTACATTTACAATAGGGGCAGTTCATAACATTCTCCTTAATATTGCTTTGTTTAATTATATCATTAATATCTTTAAATAACAATATTTTTTAATTGCGATTTGATGAAAAAGTAAAGGCTGTTTTATGTAAATTGTATAAATTTTTATGATTGTGTAAAAAACAAGTCTTTTTGATTGCAAAATACAATATCTTGTGTTAAAATGAAGTTTAAGGGCGGTTTTGTTCGCTTTTAGTTGAAAAATTGGAGGAATTCTTATGGCGAAAAATTTGGTTTATGACATTCATGACAAGCCAAAATTCGGTCAAATGATTGTATTTGCAATTCAGCAATTATTGGCCATTATGGCGGCTACAATCGTGGTACCCGTAATTGTGGGCAACGGAATGAGCACATCTGCGGCACTTTTTGGCGCGGGTGTTGGTACTTTGGTTTATCAGTTATTTACAAAATTCCGCAGTCCTGTATTTTTGGGCTCATCATTCGCATTTATAGGTTCAATGTCTGCAGCATTTGCAGGCGCAGGCTCATATGTTGTTTTGGGTTACTTAGGCCTTATTATAGGCGCTATATTTGCGGGCTTAATTTATGTGGTTATAGCTCTTGTAGTTAAGTTCGCAGGTGTAAAATGGATTAACAAGCTTATGCCACCCGTGGTTATAGGACCCACCGTTGCGCTTATCGGTCTTTCGTTGGCAGGCGCCGCTATTAACGACGTATTTTCTTATGGCGAAACCGTCGCATTCGGTACATCTCAATATTTCATTATGAAACCTGCAACATGGCTTTCGGTAATTTGCGCTATCGTAACCTTATTTGTGGTAATTCTTTGTTCCACCTACGGCAAAAAAATGACAAAACTCATACCCTTTATTTTAGGCATACTTGCAGGTTACATCGTTGCATTGATATTTACTATTATTGGTATTAAAACTGGTAACAATGCTTTGGTTGTGATTGATTTTGAACCCTTTAAGGCTTTATTCGCTGACGGTGTTGGTATTGGCAGTTTCTTCACAGTACCTGAATTTACTTTTGTAAAAGCGTTTGAAGGTCTCAAGCACTTTAGCCCTTCATTTGTTGCAACCGTGGCTGTGGCTTATATTCCTGTTGCATTTGTTGTATTTGCAGAGCATATCGCAGACCATAAAAATCTTTCATCAATTATTGATAAAGACCTCCTCAGCGACCCCGGATTACATTGTACGCTTTTGGGCGACGGTGTTGGCTCAATGGTTGGCGCTTTCTTTGGCGGTTGCCCCAACACCACCTACGGCGAATCGGTTGGTTGCGTTGCTATTACCAAAAATGCGTCTGTTGCGACTATCACCACAACCGCACTTATGGCGATATTAATCTCTTTTGTGTCACCTTTCGTTGCTTTCTTGGATTCTATCCCAGGTTGTGTAATGGGCGGTGTTTGTATTACCCTTTACGGTTTTATTGCAGTATCGGGCCTTAAGATGATTCAAAAGGTTGACCTTGAAGATAATGCAAATCTCTTTACCGTATCGGCTATACTTATCCCCGGTATTGGCGGTATGGCAATGAATATTGGTAAGGTTTATATCACTACTATCGCTTGCGCGCTTATTCTTGGTATAATCGTAAATATCATTCTTCACAAAAAGAATAAGGAGTAAAAAATGAAAAATTATAGTAACGTAACTATTTTTGACCATCCGCTTATTAAACATAAGGTTGCAATTTTGCGTAACGAAAAAACCAGTATGAAGGAGTTTCGTGAACTTATTGAAGAAATCACAACCCTTATGACCTACGAATCTTTGCGTGAGGACGTACCCACCGTTGAAGTGGAGGTTAAAACCCCGCTTGAAACCTGCAAACAGCAAATGGTAAAGGACAACGGTATTGCGATTGTTCCCATTTTGCGCGCGGGTCTTGGTATGGTTAATGGTATTCACGTGCTTTTTCCATCGGCAAGGGTTGGTCATATTGGTATGTACCGCAATGAAGAAACCTTGGAGCCTTGCGAATATTACTGCAAGTTGCCCGAAGGCATTGAGGACAAGCTTGTGCTTGTTATCGACCCGATGTTAGCCACAGGCGGTAGTGCTATTGACGCTATTAACTCACTTAAAAAGCGCGGCTGTAAAAATATTAAGTTTATGGGTATTATCGGCGCTCCCGAAGGTGTAAGCCGTTTGGCTGAAGCCCACCCCGACGTTCATATTTATGTTTCTACATTGGATAGACAGCTTAACGAAAACGGATATATTCTCCCAGGTCTTGGTGACGCGGGCGACCGACTTTTTGGTACAAAATAGATTTTAAAAGCGTAGTTTTACTACGCTTTTAATTTTGCCTTGATTTTGAATTTAGCCTTTGTTACAATAACTTGGTGAATGGGGTGATACCGTGACAGTAAGTAAGCTTACTTCTAAAAAAGAAATTAATTTTTTAACCTTTTTATTTGCTTTGACATATATGGTCAGTTACATTACGCGCATTAATTACGGCGCGATTATAGTAGAGATGGAAAGCGCCACAGGCATTTCTAAAAGTATGCTTTCAATGGCTCTTACGGGTAGTTTTATAACATACGGCACAGGTCAGGTTATAAGTGGTATAATAGGGGACAAAATCTCGCCCAAAAAGCTTGTTAGTATGGGTCTTATAATCACAGTTTTAATGAATATTGCTATTCCATTTAGTCGCAACCCGTATTTAATGCTTGCAATTTGGTGTATAAACGGTTTCGCCCAAAGCTTTATGTGGCCACCGCTTGTGCGCCTTATGACAACCCTGTTTACCGCTGATGATTATAAAAAAGCCACCACAAAGGTTTCGTGGGGCAGTAGCTTTGGCACAATAGCGGTTTATTTGATTTCGCCCGTGTTAATTTCGCTTTTGGGGTGGAAATCGGTTTTCTTTTTTTCGGCTTTGTGCGGGGCGGTAATGATTTTTGTGTGGAATAAATTTTCTTATGATATTGGGGTAAAAAAGCGTGAAAAAAGCATTGTTGAAGTAAGTAACGACAAAAAATATAAGCTATTTACACCCCTTATGTTGTTTATAATGGTTGCGATAATACTTCAAGGTATGCTTCGTGACGGTGTTACAACCTGGATGCCTACTTATATTAAGGATACCTACAATTTGGGCAATGCAGTTTCTATTTTAACGGGTGTGGTATTGCCAATATTTAGCATTTTATCATTTTGGTTGGCTACAAGGTTATATATAAAGGTTTTAACAAACCCAATTACCTGTGCGGGCGTATTTTTCCTTTTGGGAACTTTATCATCGGTAGGAATATATTTTATAACAGGTAAAAGCGCCGCCTTTTCGGTACTGCTTTCGGCAATACTTACGGGTGCTATGCACGGTGTTAATTTAATGCTTGTATGTATGCTGCCGCCCTATTTTGAAAAAAGCGGCAAGGTATCTACCGTTTCGGGTGTAATTAACAGTTGCACATATATCGGAAGTGCGATTTCTACCTACGGCATTGCAATTATTTCTGAAAGCTTTGGTTGGGGTAGTACGGTTAAAATTTGGATTTTAATAGCGGCTTTAGGTACTCTAATTTGCTTTGTGTCAAGAAGCCCTTGGAAAAATAGATTTAAATAAAGTAAAACGGTTGTTTTCCTGAATATTGGGAAAGCAACCATTTTTTTATAAAAAGATGTCGGTGAATGTCGGTTTTGTTTTGAGTATTATAAAGATACCAAAACAAAAGGAGGATTTTTTATGATTAATGTTGAAGTTCTTTCGAACAATAAATTAACTGTTAGAAATGATGCTTTAGCAAAGGCGGTTTCGGATAGCGTAAAGCACGAAACTGTGAAATTTTCATTCGCTGATAATTGGAAAGATTATCTAAAAACGGCGGTATTTTCTACCGATGAGGTGGATGCAATCAACATTGCGCTAAATAGGGAAAATATGATGTGCATTAGCGAGGATGAATGCTATATACCGCACGAGGTTTTAAAGGGCAAGGGATTTTACCTGTCGGTTTACGGGGTTAAGGGCGACAGCCTTGCAACCTCAACTAAGGTTAAGATTGAAGTTTTAGAGAGTGGCTATGCACTCGGCGATGAACCCGAAGAACCAACCCCCAGCCAATACAGTCAGATACTTGAAATGGTGAATGAAACCAAGGATATTGCCGAAAAGTTGAGGCAAGATGCCCAAAACGGAGTTTTCACGGGTGAAAAGGGCGATGCCGGCGAAAAAGGCGAAAAAGGTGAAAAAGGTGATACCGGTGAGAAAGGTGACAAGGGTGATAAGGGTGACGCCTACACCTTGACCGATTATGATAAGGCTCAAATAATCGGCGAACTTAAGGGCGAGATAGGTGATTTTGAATTATATGCCACTACGGAATATGTTGATGAAGAAATCGAAACAATTAAACGTACAGCTGTTACACAAGAGTACGTGGATAACACAATCGGTAATCTTGAAGCATTGTTAGGGGGTATATAAATGAGTATTGCAACCCAAATAGAAAGATTAAAACAAGCCAAGGCCGATATTAAAAATGCTATTGAAGAAAAGGGTGTTGAGGTTGGCGACGGCACGATAGATACCTTTGCGCAAAAAATAGGCGAAATAACAGGCGGCGGAAGTGGCGGCGGCACGGCGGATGGTTGCGTTACCATTACCTTTATAAGTGATGGAAATGTGATTTTTAGACGTCCTGTATATATTGGTGACGATTGCCCCGACCCTATAACACAAGGACATATAACTACTCCAACCAAGGAAAGCACACCTCAATATAATTATACTTATGAAGGTTGGTCTGATACCGAAGGCGGCACGGTTAATAGCGCTATTTTGAAAAATATTACTGAAGATAAAACTATTTATGCTACATATACAGAAACTGTGCGTAAATATACTATAACCTTTTATGATGCCGACGGCGCAACCATATTACATACCGAGCAAGTGGCTTACGGCGGCGATTCGACCTATATACATAGAAAAGACGGATATATGTTCTGCGGCTGGACACCTGAGCCTTCTAATATTACAAGCGATATTTCGTGTGTTGGCGCATGGGAAGAAAGTTTGGCATTTGCTGACGCTTCGTGGGAGTATATAGCCCAAATTGCCGAAAGCGGTAATGCTTCAAAGGTATTTTCGCTTGGTGACGTTAAAGAGGTTGATATTGTGATAAAAGACGGTACTATAAGGACAATTCCTTTCCAAATTGTTGGTTTTAATCACGATGATTTGGCTGACGGTACGGGTAAAGCGGGAATTTCGGTGGTTTCAGTTCCTGCGGTGGATATGTATATGCTTAGCGCAAAGCCTTTCGATGATAACTTGTGGATTGCGTCAACCGGTAAATATCCTACCAAAATGCACGTTGGATTAAATGGCTATTTGTACGAAAGAATGCCCGCCGATTTAGTGCCTTATATAAAGCCTGTTAATAAGGTTTCAAGTACGGCGTATAAGTATGTTTCATCTACTGACCCAAATCATACACTTGTTACAACGGTTGATAAATTGTGGGTACTCGGCGCTAGTGAGGTAACCGATGAAATGCTAACAAATACTGTTATGCCGCCAGATGGTACTTTATATGAATATTTTGAAACGCCTGAAAACCGTATTAAGTATATTGAAAATTTGGACGGTATGGATGAAACCAGAGACAGATACTCGTTGCGTTCTTTTGGGCGTGCCGAAAACTCTAGCGCGGCTATGTTGGCGGTTTGTAATACCGGAACAAATGCAGGAAAATTAGGCCGCGGCAGTTACCAAGAGTTTCCAATAGGTTTTTGCTTGTAAATAAAAAAGAGGTCGATTTTAAAATCGGCCTCTTTAAGTTTTAGTGAATATCATCGCTTAATTCAAAAGCGTGTTTGCGCATATTGGTAACGCGCACAGGTGGGATGGTGTCATAGCTTTTTCCGTAAACGGTTTTAAGCATATAATCATATTCGCATGGCACCGGCATAAGTTCGCCTTCAAAGTTTATGTAAACAGGGTCGCCAAAGAAGGAACGTGGGAAAATTTCTTTATAATATGGGTAGTAACTACAAAGGTTAACGGCGTATTTGCGGCTGCCTTTGTAGAACTTTTTCATATTTTTAATTGCAAATTTTTCAATTTGACGGTTGCTTACAAAGGGTAATATCATACGTCCCACAATGCGCCAAGGTTTACCCTTGGTGGCGGGGGAATAGCCCGTTTTCATAAAGAGTAATCGGCGTGAAGCCTTTACGCAAATGTTTGCAACCGAAAATTTAAAGCCTGCGGGACGGCTCCAATAATCAAGGGGGAAAATATCAACGTAAGGGCCGTTGCATTTTGAAAGCTCGGTTACCTTGTGCTGAATATAGGGTGTTTTTCTAACCAACTGCATTTTAGCACCTAATACCCAGTGCTTAGGATTGTTTTCAAGTGAATCGAAGTTAAGCTCTGGCGGGATAAGACCTTGGTTTGCAAGTTCAACTAACTTGTCATAATCCTCACGCGGCATAGCAATGTCAACGTCATCATCCCAAGGGATAAAGCCGTTGTGTCTAACAGCGCCTAGAAGTGTGCCTTCGGTTAAATAGAAGCGAAGACCTTGTTCTTCCAAGAATTTTTTGGTTAAAACCAAGGTTTCAAGGGTGTATTTTTGAAGACCCTTAACAAAAACCGAACGTTCTTGCTTTTTGGCATAGAAGGGGTCGTCTATAAAAATTTCAGGGTTTTCGGCAGCGTATTTTTCGGTTAATTCATTTAAAATTGCCGCGTGCTTTTTGGTTCTCTTTTGTGTGCAGTATTCAATGATACGGCAAAGTCTTACCTTGTGAAAAATACGGTAAACAAATTCTTCAATAATGGTGCGGTTAAGACTAAGGTTATCATCGGCAAAAGCAAGTATAAGGTCGGTAATTTCCTGACACGCTTGGTCGCCGATAAATTCAGGCACCTTAACACCCAAAATGTCGTTAATGAAATCCAACTGCTTTGAAGCAGAAACGGCGGTTTCGCCACGGCATAAAACGTTTGTTACGTTTGTAAGACTGGTAATAAGGGGTGAATAGAAACGACCTTCAAAGCTTTCGTCTTGGCGAAAGGCTTCCCTTTGAATGCTTAAAGCCTGCGAAAGAAGGCGAATAATAGCGGGGATAGCAACAATATAAGCGCCGTCGTGTTGCCATTTTGTTACCTTGCAAATACTATTTACAAAAACTTGAGACGGTAAGTTTACTTCGCTTTTGGTCTTTTCAATAATTTTTACCGCGGCAAGTATAGACTTTTCGGCGTCTTTTTCCCCACGCAAAAAGGGCATTATATTTTTGAAAATATCCTTTAAAGCGGCAGTTACGATATCTACTGTTTGAAGATCCAAATTTTCGGTTAGTAAAATATCAATACCGCTATTTATGGCTAAAGCGCAAAGCTGATTTTTGTTGGTAGTCTTTAAAGCCATTTTAACTTCTCCTTTATTTTATTATCCAAATGTTTACTTAATTTCGGAAACCATATATTCGTTATATTTATCCAATACTTCGTTAGGTTCGCCAATCATTTTAATTTCGCCCTCATTAAGCCAAATAACCCTATCGCATAAGGAACGCAAGGTGTCAAGGCTGTGGGAAATCATAATAACTGTCCTATCCTTATTCATAATAAGCGACTTCATTTTCTTATTGCTCTTTTTCTTGAAGCGGGCGTCGCCTACGCTGAAAACTTCGTCAATAAGAAGAATATCGGTATTAAGGGTGGCGGTAATTGCAAAGGCAAGGCGGGAATACATACCGCTTGAATAGGTTCTTACGGGTTTATCGATAAATTTGCCTAATTCGGAAAATTCAATAATCTCGTCCATTTTAGCCATAATTTCTTTTTCGGTAAAGCCCATTAAAAGACCCGAAAGCACAATGTTGGTGCGGCCTGTTAATTCTTTTTGAAAGCCAACGCCGATAGCAAGAAGCGAAATAGAATTGCCAAATAAATTAACGCTGCCTTCGTCGGGGGAGATAATGCCCGCAATACAACGAAGGGTGGTGGATTTACCACTTCCGTTTTGACCTATAAGGCCAACAATTTCACCCTTATAAATATCGAACGAAATACCCTTAACTGCTTCCTCGCGTGAGTTCTTTTTCTTTTTTGAAGCCTTGCGTAGCTTAAAGGGGTTCATCGTGCGGTAACTGATTTTTAAATCCTTAACTTCAACTGTTTTTTCCATCATAGTATCTTACCGTAATTATTCTCATTTTTATAAACTAAATAGATGCCATACATACTAAGCAACAAGCCGATAGCCGACCAAATGCCAAGCATTAACCAATCGGGAGCGGCTTTATAAAGCAATGCATTTCTAATGCCGGACATTGCTAACGCTACGGGGTTGACGTCAAGCAAAAGCGCACCGTATGGCTTTGGCACGCGCACGGCAACGTCGTAAAATACGCCAGACATATAGAAAACAAGCCTTAAAGCAATGTTAACCATTTTTGAAAGGTCGCCCACATAAACACCTATGTGCATAAATATACAGCCAATGCCGAAGGTTATTAGTATAAGCATTAAAAGGCAAGGGAATACGCACAAAATGTATGGCGAAACGGGTACTTTGTAAAATATCATTAAAAGAGCGCATAACGCAAAGGAAATAGCCATTTTAAAGCCGTTTACCATCATAAGCTTGATGTAAAGCATATATTTGGGAAGATATATTTTTGTGATAATACCTTTATTGAGTTTTAAAAGCTTAACACTGCCCGAAACGTTTTTGTTAAAAAAGTTCCATATAGTAAGTCCTGCAAAAACGAAGATAGGGGCGTTTTCTATTTTAGATTTAAATACAACACCTGTTATAAAGGTGTAAATAAGCATAAAGCAGAAGGGCTCTAAAATCCACCAAAACCAAGCAAGGTAGGAACCCGACACCTCGGTTTTAAGGGTTGCTTTAGTTGCATATGTTAAGTATTTGCTGTATCTTTTTATATCGTTAAAAAAGCGTTTAAAATACATTTTTAAAATAACTCACTCCTTCAAAATGCTGTACTTATACAATTTACATTCTACAACCAAATAGCTTAAAAGTCAAGAAAATAGCCTATATTATACATAATCTAAATAAAAATATAAAATACGGTTACTTTGATTGACATAATGGCCAAAAACAGTTATACTCTATAGGCAATATTTTCTTAAAAGAGGAATTTTATGAGAAAAAAATTAAAGCTTTTGTTATCGGTGTTTTGGGTCTTTTTCCGTATCGGCGCCTTTACCTTTGGCGGCGGTTACGCTATGATACCGCTTATTACCGAAGAGACTGTAACCAAACGTAAATGGATAAGCGAACAAGATATACTTGATATTTTTGCAATTGCCGAATCTACACCGGGGCCTATTGCTATAAATTCGGCTACCTTTGTCGGCTATCGCGTAGCAGGTTTTTGGGGCTCGTTTTTTGCTACCTTAGGTGTTGTTACACCATCGTTTGTAATAATTTTAATAATTTCTTATTTGCTTAACGAATTTAAGAATTTAAAGGCTGTGCAGTATGCTTTTTGGGGCATTCGCGCAGGCGTATTGGCACTGATTTTAAAGGCGCTTTATAAGATGTATAAATCTTGCCCCAAAAGCGTTTTCGCTTATATAATAATGGCGCTTTCATTTGTGGCGGTGGCCTTCCTTAAAATACCTGTTATTTACTGTATAATTGCTTGCGCGGTAATAGGGCTTGCCTATTCGCTTATTGCTAAAAGGAGGGTAAAATAATGAAGTTTTTGATTTTGTTTTTAACCTTCTTTAAAATCGGCGCCTTTACCTTTGGCGGCGGTTATGCAATGCTTCCCTTTATTCAGCAAGAAGTTTTGGCAAACGATTGGATGACGATAGAAGAAATTACCGATTTTATTGCGGTAAGTGAATCTACCCCGGGCCCTTTTGCTATTAATATGGCGACCTTTATCGGCAATACTGTTGGCGGTGAATTTGGAATTTTGGGCGGTATTTTTGGTGCTTTTTGCGCTACATTGGGCGTGGTTTTACCATCCTTTATAATTATTTTAATAGTTGCAAAAATGTATGAAAAATTTAAGTCCAGCACTATTGTGGCAGGCTGTATGACAGGCCTTCGTCCTGCGGTTATCGGTTTTATTGGTGCGGCGGCGCTTTCAATCGCGGCGACCGTTTTCATACCCAACGGATTTAGCCTTGCAATTTTTAAAAGTTATGAATTTTATGTTTCGGCTGTTATATTCTTAATAGGCGTATTCCTTACTTTCTATAAAAAATGGCACCCGATAATTATTATTTGTATTTCGGCAGCACTTGGTATTGCGGCAGGTTACTTGCTTTAAAACAAAACGGTAGAACCTTTAAAGTTCTACCGTTTTTTATTATTTTTTCTTCGTGTAGCGTGAGTTGTATTTTTTTAAGATTTTTATGGTGTTGCTGTCATTTTCTGAAAAGTCTTTAAAAATTTCTTCTCGCTCAGGTGGGTATTTAATATGCCACGCGTGGTTGTTATTGTATATATCATCAACCGTGACTTTATAAAGACAGAGATTATCCTTAACCTCATCTATAAGTTTCATACCTTTTTTGGTAGCAACTTTTAGTGCCGAAACACCCGACTTATCGGCATTTAATCTTTTGTTTATTTTATTGTATCCCCAAAAATCACCCATAGTTATATCGGCAATCTTGTTGTCGCCTGCAAAATCACATCTAAAACAGGAACGTTTGGCAAGAAAGGCGCTTACAAAACAATGATAGTAAATATTCCAACGTCTTTTGGTGGATTCCTCGCTGCCGTTTTTAAAATTAAGGGTTGTGGCGACGCTATTCCAACCTTTTGATTTGTCCCTAAAAGCAATTCGCGTTACGGGGGAGTTTTTTTCGTCTGACTTGGCGTTAAGATAGCGCCTGAATATAAGTGGCGATGACGAGCAAGCGCAAATTATTTCGGCGGTTATAAGGTTTTCGTATTCGTGTCCCAAATAATTTTTAAGCCCTGCAATTTTACAGGGGGCACCTGTGAATAAAACGGGTTTGCCGGTTTCTAATGCGGCTTTGGTTTTTTTATAAATATTGTTATGAAGCGGCTCAACGTATTTTGAACCCTTAAATTCTTCGGCATCTTGTCCGGTGGCGGCAATTTCGTAAATCGGCGTTAGTGAATTATTGTATTTAACACCAACCACGTATCCGCCTTTTGAAAGGATATTCTTTGCTATAACAGGGAAAATACCACCCGAAGCTGACTGCTTTGAATCGGATTTATTTTTGGCAAAAGCCATAAAACCGACCGATTTAAAATCGGTATTTAAGGGTTTTGTGTTATAGGGACAAACACGGCTGCACTTACCACAGCTTGTGCAAAGTTTAGTGTTGATTTGCGGTTGATAAAAGCCTTCGTCGTCTTCTTTCATTGTGATAGCGCCAGTTGGACAACTGTCCATACAAGCGCCACAACCATAGCAGGTAAATTTGTCGCCGCTTGTAAAATAATCGGCTACGCGGTCACATTTTTTGCCCTTTAAAACGGTGTTTATAAATGCAACCGACTGCGGACGCATAGCCTCCATTCTTTGGTGAACTTCGCTAAAGTTTATGGGCAAATCTTTAAAATCGGGCAGGGGAGTATTAGGCTCTACAAAATGGTCTTCAAGACCTAGTTTGTGGAATAAATTATCCAAACGGTCGTTATTGCGGTCGCGTTTAAGAGTGATAAAATTCTTTTCAAAAATCAAAGCGAAAACCGACAGATGAAAAGACTGTGTTAAAACGTATTCGGCGTGAGCGATGGCATTAAGGGTTTCAATAGGTCCTGCACCCACCGTTTTGCCCAATTGTTTTTCAAATTGTGCGGTTTGAATGTTGTGAACTATGGGCAGCCCCGTCTTTTTCGACAATTCCTTTGCGGCGGCTACAAGTTCTACCGCCTTTGCGGAATAGTGATGCACGTGAACATAGATATATTTTTGTTTGCCAAAGGGATTTTTCTTGCTTGCAAGGTTTTTGAAAAAGTTTCTTTCCGGTAAAAAGGTTGGGTCGCACACAACCGAAATTTCTTTATCGGTCAAGGGTGAAAAAAGCTCTTTCGCCTTTTCTTCACGCACCGAAATATAGTCCATTCGTTTAAAATGTTCGCAAAATACGGGTAGTTCTCTTTCGGGTACGGTGGTGTTACCGATACTCGCACCGTAAGACGCTACGATTGTTTTTTTATCAACAAAATCGCCGAAAAATGCGGGGTCTAGACCCTTCGTTATGCTGCTGTTCCAAATTTGGTCGCTGCCAACAAAAATTACGTCAAAATTAAACTTCGCGTTTTGTAAATTTTTTAGGGTGCCACAGGGTTTTGTAAGGTTAAAATATTTATTAAAAAACTTTTCAAAACGTTGGCGCCGTAGGGGTAAATACGGCTTTTTTGCTGCTTCGTTGAGCCATTTTTTAAGGTATTTGTATTTGGATTTTGCCGTGTTACCGGGCAAAATTCTGCCGGGGCGGTATGATTTTTCAATATCTTTATTACGGTAGTTTATAATTTGCACTTGGTGGCCTAGATTTTCAAGGTGATTTTTAAGTCCTAAAGCCTGCATAACAGTACCGAAATTGTGGGCATTATTAACCGAAATAATTCCGATTTTCATAAGCTTACTCCTTTTGACGTCATTATAATTTAACGATATATTGATGTGGACAACTTCTTGCGTTTTCGGGTGGCGGGGTCATATAATCGCCGTAAATACAGGTTAAAATTTCTTCAGATTTAAAGGGGATTCTGACCCTTAAGCCTTCAAAATCAATTGTTCTTGCAGGCTCAAAATAACTTTTGGGAAATATCTCTTTCGAAACGTTATATGCACTGCCAAAGTTGGTGTAGTATTCGGTGTTTTTGCCCTTGTCGGCAGTTAGAATTTTGGTTAATTTTTTATGCAGCGATTTATAACTGTTGAAGGTGCTTTGGAAGCTGTAAAGCTTGCGTTTTTGCGGATTTTTAATGTAATAAACCTTTGTTAGCAGTATATTTCGTAGTTTTCTAACCTTGCAAGAACGTTTAATAAGTTCAGGGCTTAAAGGTCCCGTTTCGTCAAGCGGAAAAATATCAATTCCGGGGCCTTTAACTTCTTTCATAGATTTAAGCCCCGCGCGGATAAGTGAAGAAAATTTACATTCCTTCATCAAAATAACCTTTGCAAAGGGTAAATAATATTTCGGGTAGGTGTTTTGGTGAAAAAGTCGGCAATCATCCTTAATATCGGTGTTCCAAAGAGCAATAAATTTATCGTAATCTTCGCGTGGCATAGCAATATCCATATCGTCATCCCAAGGAATAAAACCGCCGTGGCGAATAGCACCTAAAAGTGAGCCTTCGGATAGGTAATAGCGAAGATTGTGCTTTTCGCAAAAATTAATAACTGTTTTTAGAATGCCAAGTGTTATAAGCTGTAGTTCGCGTAATTCGTCGTTTGATAATTGTTTTGCACGGTTTTGAAGCTCGCGACTAACGGTGGGAACACCCAAAAAGCGTTTTATGGTTCTTTGCGCCTTGTTTTTAATGCGTTTGCCGAGTTTTGCAATGTTGTCAGCAATGCTGTTGGGCAATCTTCTAATGTAAAGGCAGGTGTAATATTTCTTTAAGGTCGAACGATTGTCCTTAGCGGAGTGGTATCTGTTAGGGGGATAAACGGTAAGCTTTTCGGCACGGCTTTTTAAGAAATAAGGGTTGCTTTTCCAGTCGGGAAAGTGCTTTTCAATATAATTGAAGGCTGTATCCACAAATTTGAATTTGCGCGCTAATCCGCCCTTGGTACGTAAAATTGCAAACCTCGCCTGAATGTGCATAAGGCAAAGAGATTCAATTTCTAGTTTCAATTCTTCGTATTTGCCGATTTTTTTGTAATAGTCTATTATTGAGTCGCAGGACTTAAAAATATCATATATACGCGAATCAAAGGTATTTGTAATGGCGCCTGTGCGTCCGATAACGTAGTGGTATAAGGCTTCGGGTAAATATTCAATTTTCTGAGCTTGTGACAAAATGTTATATACCACAGCCGAATCTTCAAAATGCTGACCTACGGGGAATTCAAAGTCTTCAATTATTTCTCTTTTATAAATCTTGTTCCATGCGTAAGAGCGTGAAAAGGCAAGAATCCCGTGGGATTCGTAGATGCTTTTGCCGAATAGATAACCGTTTTGGATTTCGTGAAGTGTTGACGCTTTTATGTTGTTTTGCCAGTTTAGCACAACGGTATTGTGTGAACAAACCACAATATCCGAATTGGTTTCAATAGCGCGGTTATAAAGCTTTTCGAACATAGTAATTTCTACAAAATCGTCGCTGTCAACAAAGCCTAAAAAATCGCCTGTTGCTTTTTTAATACCAAAATTGCGCGCATCCGAAAGACCGCCGTTTTCTTTCGTAAATGTCTTTACGATTTTTGGATAATTAGCGGCGTATGTATCAATAATGGTCTGGCAGTTGTCGGTAGAGCCATCATTAACAATAATAATTTCAATATCCGCGAGAGTTTGATTTACTAAACTGTCAAGGCATTTTGGCAAAAAGGCGCTGACGTTATAGACGGGTACGATTACAGAAACTTTTGGCATTTTTATTCTCCTTAAAATCGGGTAGTAAAATACTCTTTAAAGGTATTATTGGCTTTATTACCAAAAATAAAACCTTTTGCTTTAAGAGCGTTTTCAATATAACAATGCACGAAAATGGATTTTTATTGCAAAAAATGAAAAAATTTTAAAAAATAGAAAAAACCCCTGCGATAGTTTTACTATCACAGGGGGTAAGGTTTTATATTTAGTTTTTAAGGCTTTGCATCGGTGCGGGAATACGACCGGCACGGTCGATAAACTTTTTAGGACTTTTTGTAAGGTTTACGTCCATAATCGGACCTGAACCTAAAAGACCGCCAAAATCTAATTCCTCACCAGGTTTTTTATCGATTGCGGGAATAACGCGCACGGCTGTAGTTTTGGAGTTTACCATACCGATTGCGGCTTCGTCGGCGATAATTGCCGAAATTACTTCGGCGGGGGTTTCACCCGGAATGGCAATCATATCAAGACCTACAGAGCAAACAGCAGTCATAGCTTCTAATTTTTCAAGCCTTAAATCACCCGAGCGTGCGGCAGCAATCATACCTGCATCTTCGGTAACGGGGATAAACGCGCCCGAAAGACCGCCAACGTAGGATGAAGCCATTACGCCACCTTTTTTAACGGCATCGTTAAGCATTGCCAAAGCGGCGGTGGTGCCGTGAATACCACAGGTTTCAAGACCCATTTCTTCTAAAATGTGGGCTACCGAGTCACCAATAGCGGGGGTGGGAGCCAAGGATAAGTCAACAATACCGAAGGGAACGCCTAAACGCTTTGATGCTTCGTTACCAACAAGCTGACCCATACGGGTAATCTTGAACGCGGTGCGTTTGATAATTTCAGCAAGCTCGCCCAAAGTGCCGTTGGGGCATTTTTTAAGTGCAGCTTGTACAACGCCTGGGCCCGATACACCAACGTGAATTACACAGTCGGGCTCGCCCACGCCGTGAAAAGCACCTGCCATAAAGGGATTGTCTTCAACTGCGTTACAAAATACAACCAACTTTGCACAACCAATGCATTCGCGGTCCTTTGTGATTTCGGCAGTTTCGCGTATGATTTCACCCATAAGCTTTACAGCATCCATATTAATACCTGCTTTGGTAGAGCCGATATTAACCGATGAGCAAACGTTTGTGGTTTCGCTCAAAGCCTTTGGAATAGAACGGATGAGGGCTTCGTCACCGGCCGAAAAACCTTTTTGAACGAGTGCCGAATATCCGCCGATAAAGTTAACACCCGTAGCATCAGCAGCGCGCTGAAGTGTTTTGGCATACATAACAGGGTCGCCACCGGATGACGCCAAAATCATAGAAATAGGTGTAACCGAAATGCGCTTGTTTATAATCGGAATACCAAATTCACGTTCAATATCTTCGCCTGTCTTTACAAGGTTACCAGCCAAGCGGGTGATTTTATTATAAATCTTTTCGCAGGCTTTTTCGGGGTCGGAATCGCAACAATCAAGCAAGGAAATACCCATTGTAATGGTGCGTATGTCCAAATTCTCTTCGGAAATCATATTTATGGTTTCCATAATATCGTTAAGATTAATCATTTGCTACTCCTTAAATTCTGTGCATAGAGTTAAAAACGTCTTCGTGCATAACGCGTATATCAAGGTTGCGCTTTTCGCCTAACGCCTTCATCTTGTCTGAATATTCGGCAAAGGAACAGTTAATGTCTTTAATTTCGGTAAGCATTACCATTACGAACATATCCTGCAAAACTGATTGTGTAATATCAACAATATTTGCATTGCATTCGTTGCAAATAGCGCTTACGTCAGCAATGATGCCAACACCGTCTTTTCCTATAACAGATACAACTGTTTTCATAAAAAAATCTCCTTAGAATAAACTTACAATCAATTCTAACACAAAAAAAGTAAAATTTCAATGCTAAAATTTATCAAATATTAATATAAAATAACAAAAAATGAGCTTTTTTTGAAACGATATATTGACAAAATTGCATTTATGATATACAATATCTTGTGCAAAGGCATACGACTGACGGATAATGTGGCTGACCACAGGGGAGTATGCTATATATTGTGGATTTAAGCTTTAAACCACAGCCGACCGTCTGGGCAATTCAGTTTTTCTAAAACTGGGTTGCTTTTTTAACCTATATATTTACCCGATAACAAGGAGAATGTTATGAAACACGAAAATTGGAACGGTTTTAAAAGCGGTGTTTGGCAGGACGAAATCAACGTAAGGGATTTTATTCAGCAAAACTATACCGAATATAAGGGAGACGATTCCTTTTTAGCTGAAGCTACAACAAGAACCAAGGAGCTTATGAAAAAGCTTAATGGTCTTTTTGTGGTTGAACGTCAGTTTGGCGGCGTTTTAGATATTGATACCGCCACAGTTTCGTCTCTTACCTCTTTTGAACCGGGATATCTTGATAAAGAAAATGAAATTATTGTAGGTCTTCAAACCAACCGTCCGTTAAAGCGCGGCATTAACCCCTTCGGCGGTATTCGTATGGCTCGTCAAGCTTGTACCGCTTACGGCTATAAGTTGAGCGAGAAGATTGAAAACGAATTCCAATACCGCACCACACACAACGAAGGTGTGTTCCGTTGCTATACCGAAGAAATGCGTAAGGCTCGTCGCAGCCACGTAATCACAGGTTTGCCTGATGCTTATGGCCGTGGTCGTATTATTGGTGACTATCGCCGTGTGGCACTTTACGGTATTGACCGTATTTTAGAAGAAAAAATGAAGGATAAGGAAGCTCTCGGTAAGGGTAACTTCCAAGAGGAAGAAATCCGTTTAGCCGAAGAACTTTACCAACAAATTTCTTTCTTGGGTTATATGAAGGATATGGCTGAAATGTATGGCTATAACATTTCAAAACCCGCAAAGGATACCCGTGAAGCAGTACAATGGACTTATTTTGCTTACCTTGCTGCAATTAAGGAACAAAACGGCGCCGCTATGAGTATGGGTAGAGTTAGCACCTTCTTTGATATTTATATTGAACGTGATATTAAAAACGGTGTTTTAACCGAAGAAGGCGCACAGGAAATTATCGACGACTTTGTTATGAAGCTTCGTATGGCAAGACACCTTCGCACACCCGAATATAACGAACTTTTCGGCGGCGACCCAATGTGGATTACCGAAGCTGTCGGCGGTATGGGTGAAGATGGCAGAACCTTGGTTACCAAATCAAGCTTCCGTATTCTTAACACCCTTTACACACTTGGCTCTTCACCAGAACCTAACCTTACTGTGCTTTGGTCTAATTCATTGCCGCGCGGTTTTAAAAAGTTCTGCGCTAAGGTTTCCTGCGATACCGACTCTATTCAATACGAAAATGACGATATTATGCGCCCCATTTATGGTGATGATTATGCGATTGCATGCTGTGTTTCGGCTATGCGTGTCGGCAAGCAGATGCAGTTCTTCGGTGCGCGTTGCAATTTGCCTAAATTGTTGCTTATAGCTTTAAACGGCGGTTATGATACCACAAGCGGTATTCATATTGGTCCGCAAAAGGCAGTAATCGGCGGCGATGTGCTTGATTATAGTGAAGTTATGGGCCGCGTTGACGAATATTTGGCTTGGCTTGCAAAGCTTTACGTTAACACAATGAACATAATCCATCGCAATCACGATAAATATGCTTATGAAAAATCCCAAATGGCATTGCATGATACTACGGTAGAACGCTTAATGGCATTTGGTGTGGCAGGTCTTTCGGTTATAACCGACTCATTAAGTGCAATTAAATACGCTAAGGTAAAGCCTATTAAGGACGAAAGCGGATATATCGTTGACTTTGAAACCGAGGGTGATTTCCCCAAATTCGGTAACGATGATGACCGAGTAGATAGCATTGCAAAGGAAATTACACATAAAACTATTGAAGAACTTCGCAAAACACCTACCTATCGTAACGCTGTTCACACCCTTTCGGTGCTTACAATTACCTCAAACGTAATGTATGGTAAGCACACAGGCGCTACACCCGACGGCAGAAAATCAGGCGATGCATTTGCCCCAGGTGCTAACCCAATGCACAACCGCGAAGAAAACGGCGCTTTGGCGTCACTTAACTCGGTGGCTAAAATCAGTTATGACGACTGCCGCGACGGTATTTCAAATACATTTTCTATCACACCACAAACTCTCGGCAAAGAAAAGGACGAACAGGTTAATAATCTTGTGGCTATTCTTGATGGTTATTTTGCCAAAAAGGCACACCACATTAATATTAACGTCCTCAACCGTGAGACTTTGATAGAAGCCTATAATAACCCCGAAGCATACCCAAATCTTACTATTCGTGTATCGGGTTATGCGGTTAACTTCCATAAGTTGTCAAAAGAACAGCAGAAAGAGGTTATCAGCCGTACCTTCCACGAGGTTATGTAATGGGAAGGGTTAGCTCGTTTCAATCTTTAGGTACCCTTGACGGACCGGGTATTCGCTACGTTGTGTTTTTGCAGGGCTGTCCTTTAAGGTGTGGTTGTTGCCACAATCCCGAAACTCACGATTTGTTGGGTGGCAGCGAATATACCGCAGGGGAGATAGTTGACCGTGTGCTTAAATATAAGGAATATTTTAGCGAAGACGGCGGTATAACCCTTTCGGGCGGTGAACCGCTTTTGCAACCCGAATTCGCGACCGAAATATTTAAATTGTGTAAGCAAAACGGTATAAATACCTGCCTTGATACCAGCGGTTGTATTTTGAACGATAATGTAAAAGAGTTGTTAAAATATACCGATTATTGTATGCTTGATATTAAGTACGCTACCGACGAAAAGTATCAAAAATACGTGGGTTGCAGCATTAAAACTCCGCTTGAGTTTTTAGGGTATTTAACCGAGCAGGGCATACCTATCCGTATTCGTCAGGTTATAATTCCCACTATTAATGATGGCGAAGCGGATATAAATGCTTTGACCGAACTTTTAAAGCCTTATAATTTTGAAAAAATTGAACTTTTACCCTTTAAAAAGATTTGCCAAACTAAATATGACAGTATGGGTAAAGAATTTCCATTTGGCAATTTAGATTCGGCAGATGGGGTAAAGGTTAAGGCTTTGCAGGAAAAAATTAATAAATAAAACGCAAGAAACCGTCCTTTTGGGACGGTTTCTTTTATATAAAAGGGGAAACGGTTATTTAAAGATAAAATAATTTTACCGCCGTTTGCAGTTTTGGATATATCACTTTGCAACCCCTAAACCATATTATGCTTTAATTTTCTAAAGGTGACTTGCGAACGAATAAAACGCCCAAGGTATCGGCGCCACAGTGGGATGAAATGGTACAGCCTGCTCTTGTCATAAATACCTCTTTAAAGGGAGCGGTTTGCTTAACCTGTTCTACAACAGCGTTTACAATTTCCATATCAACACCTGCATGGGTTACAAAAACGCGGTCTAAATCAATATTGTCAATATCAGCCAAGCGTTCAGCTACATATTCTTTTAAAACGGAGCCGTATTTGCCGCGGTATTTTTTGCCAACGCCCATTTTGCCGTTTTTAACTTCAATACAAGGCTTTAATTTTAATACGTTTGCACCAAGCATTGCAAGTGCGGAACAACGACCGCCCTTGTGTAAATAGTCAAGCTTGTCAATAACAAACGAAGCGTCAACACAAGCAGCCATTTGGTTTAATTTTTCAACAATTTCGGTGGCTTCCATACCGTTTTGTGCCATTTCGGCTGCGGCGATAACCAAAAGACCGTTACCTGTTGATAAATTGCGTGAATCCACAACGTAAATATTTTCAAATTCACTTGCGGCTAAACAAGCGTTGTTGTAGGTTGAAGAAAATTCAGCCGATAAAGCTAAATGAATTACAGTTTTACCTGCGTCGGCAAAGGGTTTGAAATAATCAATACAATCGCCAACGTTTGCTGCGGTGGTTTTGGGTAATTCGCCCGTTTTGTCGTGGTGGGCGTAAATATCGTCGGGTGTAACATCAACACCGTCAAAATAGGTTTTGTCACCTAAGGTTACACCAAGGGGAACAATAGAAACGTTATATCTTTCACGAAGCTCTGCGCTTAAGTCACAGGTGCTATCGCTTGAAATTATGATATTGCTCATAAGCTTCCTCCATAAATCATTTTATAGTATTATATCACTTAATTATATTTTTTTCAATAAATAGTTATTATTTATTAAAAAATTGTAATAATTTGTTTCTTTTAAATTTACGATTGTTATGATATAATTTATAATTAGTTAAATAATTAAATAGAAAGGTGGTGCGGATATGAAAATTAAGCGTTATGTTAGAAGCTATTTTTTATACATTGCGGCGGCGCTTTTGATGATTTCGATTGTTGCTTCTTCGACGGTAATTATTACCGTTGCTAATAAGAAAAATGCTGAACTTGCGGATATTAAGGCCGAAATTAAGCAAATTAGTGAAGAATTAAGCAAAACAACCGAAAGTTTAGAAGCCGAAACACAGGAAAACGAAAAACTTTCTAAAGAATTAAAAGCGGCTAATAAAAAGAATAAGAATTTAGAAAAGCAAAACAAGGCTTATAAAAAAGAGCTTGAAAAATTAAGCGCTAAACAAAAGGCTGAGGTGGAAAAAACCGTAGCAGCGGCAGTTTCATCTCAGCCAAAATATCCAAAACCTACTAAAACCTGCTATTTAACATTTGACGACGGCCCTTCGGAAAACACTTTAAAAATACTTAAAATTTTGAAAAAATACGATGCCAAGGCAACCTTTTTTGTTGTGGGCACCGCTAAATTAGAATATTTGCCTAAAATTAAAAAAGCAGGTCACGCAATAGGTCTTCACGCTAATAATCACGATTACAGTAAGATTTATAAAAGCCGCAACGCCTTTTTAAAGGACCAAGAAAAATTGTCAGCCAAGGTGGAAAAGCAAATTGGTGAAAAGGTATCAATTATGCGTTTTCCCGGCGGTAGCAATAATACTGTAAGTAAAAAATATAAAAAGGGGATTATGACCGACCTTACAACGCAGGTAAAGCTAAAAGGCTATGCTTATTTTGACTGGAACGTTGATTCGGGAGATGCTTCGGGCAATAATGTCCCCGCAAAAACAATTACCAAAAACGTGCTTAAATCAGCAGAAAATAAGAATTCGATTTGCGTACTTATGCACGATACCGACGCCAAGGATACTACGGTAAAGGCATTGCCCGGTATTATTGAAGGGCTTAAAAAACAAGGCTATAAGTTTGAAGTTTTGACCGAAGAAACCTACGGTTACCATTTTAAAGTTAATAATTAAAATCGGTGTTTTATATGAAAATTAAGGCGAACGCTAAAATTAATTTATCCCTTAAAATTACAGGCAAGCGTGAGGACGGCTATCATCTAATTGATACGGTTATGCATTCGGTCTCGCTTTTTGATGAGCTTGAGATTAATAAGGCGGACAGTATAAACATTAGATGTGATGAAAGCGATATCCCACAAGAAAAAAATATAGCATTTAAGGCGGCAAGCCTGTTTTTTGAAAGGACAAGGCTTCAGGGCGGCGCGGATATTGTACTCAAAAAAAATATTCCGTTTCCTGCGGGTCTTGGCGGCGGCAGTGCCGATGCGGCTGCGGTACTTTTGGCACTAAACAAACTTTACAATGCTAATTTAAGCCAAGAAGCCCTTTGTCAAATGGCTTTAAAGCTTGGCGCCGACGTTCCTTTTTTTATAAATGGGGGTTGTCAGCGCGCGCAAGGTATTGGCGAAGAATTAACTGCCCTTCCGACAATGAAAAACGGATATATTTTGCTTTGCAAAGTGGGAACAAAGCCATCCACCGCCGAAATGTACCGTTTGCTTGACGGTAAAAACACTCAAACTAATGATACTAAAAAGGTATTGAAAGCAATCGAAAGTAACGATTTAAAGGCGTTATCACAAAGCCTTTTTAACGATTTTTTAACCGTTTGGGGCGAGACGGAATTAGAACATAAGCTTAACGGTTTGTCGCCTTTAGCGGTCTCTCTTTCGGGAAGTGGGCCAACCTTTTTTGCTTTATTTGACGATTTAGAGAAGGCTAAAAACGCACAAAATACTCTATGTAAGCTTAAAATTGATTGTTGGCTTACCGAGTTTTGCGATAAGGCAATAATATTTGAATAAAATTTAAAACTCCTGACAATATTCTAATTGAAAAAATTGTCAGGAGTATTTTTATGAAAAATAAATTTAAAATTTCACTTTTATTCGGGCTTATTTGCGCGGTGTTTTTGTCGATGTTTAATTTTGGCGTTTTGTGTGATGATTTGCGCCAAAATATATTAAGGCTACATATTATAGCCAATTCTGATAGTGAAGCCGACCAAGAACTAAAGCTTAAAATAAGGGATGCGATACTTTCTCAAACGGGGGATGTTTTTGTTAATGCCGATAGTCTTGCTACAGCCGAAGAAATAACGGGCGAAAATCTTGATTCCTTTGAAAAAATTGCTAACAGGGTTATAAAAGAAAACGGGTTTGATTATACTGCCACCGCTTCTTTGGGCGAATGCTTTTTTGAAACAAGGCATTACGACGGGTTTTCACTCCCCGCAGGGAATTACCGCTCACTTATCATAAATTTAGGGGAGGGCAAGGGCAAAAATTGGTGGTGTGTTATATTCCCCACAATATGCTTGCTGTCGGCTTCGGGTGATTTAAGACAATCGGTAAATGAAAAAAGCGCCCACGTTGCCGAGCATAGTGAACGCTATATATTACGCTTTAAAATTGTAGAAATTTTTGAAAAAATCAATTTAAAATTTTCTAATTTCAAGTGACGAATCGTCTTCGCCTTTTTCGATTTTACGAATAACGATATAATAACTGTAACTATCGTTAACCTTTACTAAAAGGCGGTCGCCAACCTTTTTGCCGAGTATTGCACTACCCAAGGGCGATTCCTTGCTGATGAGTCCTTCCATTGAATTTTGACGGAGAGTGGTAACAATTCGCACCTGTTCTTCGCAGTCATCTTCTTCAACATAGTAGGTAACGGTATCAAAAAGCCCAATTTCGTCTTCACGGCTATCGTCTTCAATAATAATTGCGGTTTTAAGCATATTGCGGATGTAGCGAATACGGCTCTCATTTTTGCCGCGTTCACGTTTGGCAGCGTGGTATTCGGCATTTTCGGATAAATCCCCAAAGCTTCGGGTAAATTTCACTTCTTCCAAAATTTTGGGACGAACGGTGCCAATGCGGTATTCTAATTCGTCCTGTAGTTTTTTAATGTCAACCTTAGTTAGTTCGTCAAACATAGGCTCTCCTTTAATAAATATTGACAAAATTCAAATGAATGTTAAAATATTATACGAGGTGTTATTATGTCAAATTACGTTAAATCTTTTGCCGATTTAATTGGTAACACTCCTTTAATGGAGCTTTGTAATCTTAAAAATGAATTGGAGCTTTCGGCTAATATTTTTGCCAAGCTCGAATTTTTAAACCCCGCGGGTAGTATTAAGGACCGCGCGGCTCTTTATATGATAAACGATGCCGAAGAAAAAGGTCTTTTAAGCGCCGGTGGCACAGTTATTGAAGCGACATCGGGTAATACGGGTATCGGTCTTGCGGCGGTTTGTACCGCGCGCGGATATAATGCTGTGATTGTTATGCCCGATACCATGTCGGTAGAACGTATAAAAATTATGGAATCTTTCGGCGCAAAGGTGGTTTTAACCGATGGTAAATATGGTATGAGCGGTGCCATTAAAAAAGCCGAAGAAATAAAAGAACAAACCGAAAACAGCATTATTGCGGGCCAGTTTTATAACCCATCTAATCCTAAAGCTCATTTTGAAACCACAGGCCCCGAAATTTTTAGTGCGCTTGACGGCAAGATAGATGCCCTTGTTTGCGGCGTTGGTACGGGCGGTACCATAACCGGAATAGGTAGATATTTAAAATCTAAAAACCCTGATATTAAGGTTATAGCCGTAGAGCCTAAAAGTAGCCCCGTTTTATCGGAAGGTGTAAGCGGAAGCCATAAAATACAGGGTATTGGTGCAAACTTTGTACCCGAAAATTTGGATACTGATATTTATGATAGAATTATAACGGTTTCTGATACTGATGCATTTGAATACGCTCGCCTTGTGTGTAAGCGTGAAAGCTTATCGGTCGGCATTTCGGCAGGTGCGGCTTTATGTGCGGCAGTAAGCCTTGCAAAAGAAAGCGATATGCAGGGCAAAAACATT
>JAZRBQ010000097.1:0-27128 GCA_045635145.1 Acutalibacteraceae bacterium
TTTATGTCTTTTTCACAATTTTGTTTACAAAATAAAATAGAACTTAAAAAAGACGAAATAATGAAAAATCATACTAGTTTTAAAATCGGTGGCAAGGCGGATTATTTTGTAAACGTCGCCACTGCTAACGAGCTTAAACTAGTATTGGCTGAGCTTAAAAAGCTTGAGATCCCTTACTTTGTAATCGGTAAGGGCTCTAACTTGCTTGTATCTGATAAGGGTATTGAAGGCGCGGTTATAAGTCTTGCGGGGTTTGAAGAAATAAGCCTTTGCGAAGATATAATAACTGTAGGTGCGGGGGTTAGCTTGGCTCGACTTTGCACATATGCTCTTGAAAATAACCTTTCGGGGCTTGAGTTTGCGTATGGTATCCCGGGTGGTGTTGGCGGCGCACTTTATATGAATGCGGGCGCCTACGGTGGCGAAATGTCTCAGGTGGTGGTATCGGCTACTGTGCTTACTAAAGACGGCGAAATTAAGGAAGTTGATGCCGAAGATATGAAACTAGGCTACCGCACAAGCATTTTTAAAACAAACGGCGATATTATTCTTACGGTAAAATGCAAGCTTGAAAAAGGCAACCCCGATAAAATAAAGGCACAAATGGATGATTTTTTGTCTCGCCGCAAGGATAAACAACCGCTTGAATACCCGTCGGCGGGCAGTACCTTTAAGCGCCCTCAAGGTCATTTTGCGGGTGCACTTATTGAAAAGAATAACCTTAAAGGCGTTTCGGTTGGTGGTGCTATGGTAAGTGAAAAACATGCGGGTTTTGTCATCAATTACGATAACGCCACTGCAAACGACGTCTTGGCGCTAATGCAGAGGATTAAGGATATAGTTTTAGAAAAAGACGGTGTTGAATTAGAACCCGAAGTTATTTTTGTGGGAAGGAAGTAATTATGCAAAGACTGATTGATGCTTTTAACAGCCTTAATATTGAAGGTATGCCCACACTTGAAAAGCTTTACGGTCACAAGGGCGATTTTGTTAATTTAGAATGTGAATTACCAAACGGCAAAAAGGCTAAAATTCTTGACGACAGCAAAATGTATTACGTTGCTGAACTTCATAAAGAAAACAGCGAACGTTGTTTTGGGCTTGTTACCGATAAAAAACAACTTGCCGTTTTTGAATATTCCGGCGGCGGTAAGGATTCAAAACTTATTATTTGGAAAAGGTTATAAAAATGTCTTTTTGTTCAGATGTTAAAAATGAGCTTATAAATATAAGACCGTCCGCTTGCTGTAAACCCGCTTATATATACGGTTTTATGCTTTTCGGAAGGTCTTTTTCTATAAAGAAAATATCGCTTCAAACTGGTAACCCGAACGTGGCGAAAGAATATGCCGATATTATAAAATATAACTATAAAGCACAGGTTGAAGTGACTTGTGGCGGTAGCGTGCGCCCTACATATAAAGCCGAGGTTAAGAGTGAATCTGACAGGCTTAAAATTTTGGCGATGATTGATTTTGGCATTAGTGAAACGGTTATTGACCGCAGTCTTTTCTTGCGGGATTGTTGTGCGCCAAGCTTTATTAGAGGGGCTTTTTTGGCTTGCGGCAATATTAACGACCCCGAAAAAGAATACCGCGCCGAATTTTCGGTTAAAAACGAAGCCTTGGCTGACGATTTTAACACCATTTTGGCTGAACACGGTATTAATATGAAAAAAACTACACGCGGTAAGGCAACGGTACTTTACACCAAGGATAGCACGGTTATAGAAGATTTGCTAACCCTTATGGGCGATAGCCTTCGCACCTTGGACGTTATGGATACTAAAATTATGAAAAGTGTTAAAAATAACACTAACCGCGCGCGAAATTGTGATAACGCTAACATTGATAGAATGTTGGCGGCTTCATTAAAACAGCAAACAGCGATTGAATATTTAGAAAAAACAGACCGACTTTACAGCTTGCCGAGCGAACTTTTAGAAGCGGCGCTGCTTAGAAAAAACAATCCGCAAGCAACCTTAAAGGAACTGTGTAAAATCTCTACAACACCGATTACTGTATCGGGACTTACGCATCGTTTCAAGCGGATAATCGAAATTTACGAGAGGGAACAATGAAATTCAGAAACGGATTAATTTATAAAGTAGAACCCTTAAAAAGTTACGAAATTGAACTGTCGAAAGAGGATGTAATATACCGCCTTCGCGAACAGGACGGATTTTGCCGTAATCAAGACAGCAACGGCTACGAACTTGAATTTGAATGTTTTAAAAGTGGCAAATTTTTCGTTAAAGATCCAGGTACTATTGACCGCCAAGCGTTTTTACAGGGCGATGTTATAGTTCAAAACGGAAAATCAGTAGTTCGTCTGGAAAAGGTTGAGCAAAAGGGAGAATTTGTTTATTCGATTATAAGTACGGTTTTCATTTCTGTAATTTCAATCGTTGCTATTGCTCTAAAGATTTGGAAGGGCGGACTTAATGATTTTAAGGATTTAATATCGGTGTTGCTGCTTTTGATTTTGCCGATAATGTCGATATCATTGGAATCAAAGGAAAAAAAGGCAATACCTACCGATACCGAAATAATGCTAAAGGAAGTAGATCAGCGAATATTAGGTGTTGTTCGTTGGGATGATTAATTGAGTTTATAAAAATATGAAAGGTGGTTGGATTATGGATTTTACACATTTGCATTTGCATACCGAATACAGTTTGCTTGACGGTGCTTGTCGAATTAAAAATTTAATAGACCGTGCGGCTGAACTTGGACAAAAGAGCATTGCCATAACCGACCACGGCGTAATGTACGGTGTTATCGATTTTTATAAATACGCAAAATCCAAGGGTATAAAGCCGATTATTGGGTGTGAAGTTTACGTTTCTACCCGAAGCCGACTTGAAAAGCAAAAAGGGCTTGACGGTTACAGGCATTTGGTGCTTTTGTGCAAAGATATGCAAGGTTATCAAAACCTCATAAAATTGGTCTCCTACGGGTTTACCGAAGGCTTTTACTCAAAACCCCGTGTTGACCACGAATTACTTGAAAAATATCACGAGGGTATTATTGCTTTGTCGGCGTGTCTTGCGGGTGAAATACCCCAATTTTTGCTTAAAGGTAATTACGAAGAAGCCAAGAAAACTGCCCTTTGGTATAAGAGCGTTTTTGGTGACGATTTTTATTTAGAAATTCAAGACCACGGTATAAACGAGCAAAAATTAACCAATCCGCAAATTATTCGTATAGCCAACGAAACGGATATACCGCTTGTTGCTACCAACGACGTGCATTATATAAATCACGATGATTACAAAGCGCATAAGGTTTTGCTTTGTGTTCAAACCGGCAGTAAAATCACCGAAGATAACGCTTTGGAATTTAAAACTAACGAGTTTTATTTGAAATCTGCCGAGCAAATGGCGGAAATTTTCAGCACAGTGCCAGACGCGATTTCTAACACGGTAAAGATTGCCGAAAAATGCAATTTAGAATTTGAATTTGGTAAAATAAAACTACCCCATTTCGACATTGGCGAGCGTAACCACGCCGACTACTTCCGTGAAAAGTGCTATGACGGACTTTATAGGATTTTTGGAGAAAATCCCTCACAGGAATATATTGACCGACTTGAATTTGAGCTTTCGACTATTGAACGAATGGGCTATGTTGACTACTTTTTAATAGTAGCTGATTTTGTAAATTACGCTAAAAATAATGGCATACCCGTGGGCCCCGGTCGTGGCTCGGGCGCGGCATCTTTGGCGGCTTACTGTGTGGGAATTACCGGTATTGACCCCATAAAATATAATCTTTATTTTGAACGTTTTTTAAACCCCGAGCGTGTTTCAATGCCTGACTTTGATATTGACTTTTGCTATGTCCAGAGGCAAAAGGTTATCGACTACGTTATCGAAAAATATGGTCAAGACCACGTATCCCAAATTGTAACCTTTGGTACAATGGCGGCGCGTGCGGCTGTGCGTGACGTAGGTCGTGCGCTTGATATACCTTACGCCACCTGCGACAAGGTAGCTAAGCTTATTCCACAATCGGTTGGAATGACTATAAGCAGAGCAATGGAGGGCAGTCGCGAGCTTTCGGACCTTTATAACAATGATGCTTCGGTAAAAGAACTGCTTGATATGGCTTTAAAGCTTGAGGGCACGCCGCGACACGCTTCTACCCATGCGGCAGGCGTGGTTATTGCCGATAAGCCCGTAAGTGAGTATGTACCATTGGCGGTTAATGACCAATCGGTTGTAACACAATTTACGATGACTTCGCTTGAAGAGTTAGGTCTTTTAAAAATGGACTTTTTGGGTCTTCGCAACCTGACGGTTATTGACGAAACCGAAAAGTATATTAAAAGAAATAACCCTGATTTTTCGATTGAAAAAATTCCCCTTGACGATGCCCAAACATATAATATGATGGGCAAGGGCAAAACCTTGGGCGTTTTTCAGTTTGAATCGGACGGAATGAAGAACGTGCTAAGGCAATTAGGACCCAGAAGTATTGAAGACTTAACGGCAGTTTTATCTCTTTATCGTCCGGGACCTATGGATTCTATACCTAAATATATAGAAAATCGCCATAACACGCAAAAAATCGTTTACGATACGCCGCTTTTAAAACCCATACTCGACGTAACCTACGGTTGTATTGTTTATCAAGAACAGGTAATGCAGGTGTTTAGAACCTTAGCGGGTTATTCACTCGGTCGTGCGGATATTGTGCGACGAGCAATGGCGAAGAAAAAGCACGCCGTAATGCAGGAAGAGAAGACTACCTTTATCAAAGGCGCCGTAGCCAACGGTATGACTGAACAAAAGGCAGAAAAGCTGTTTTCGGATATGTCAAGCTTTAGCTCCTACGCATTTAATAAGGCGCACGCTTGTGCTTATTCGTTTGTGGCATACCGCACGGCATATTTAAAATGCCATTACCCGACCGAATATTTTGCGGCTTTGATGACTAGTATGATGGATAGCGCTGATAAGCTATCGCTTTATACTGCCGAATGTAAGAAAAGCGGTATTAAAATTTTGCCGCCGTCTATTAATCACAGTTTTATGGGCTTTACGCCTGATGGTAATACAATTCGCTTTGGTCTTTTAGCGGTTAAAAATTTGGGTCAAGGTATAATTGAAAAAATTATTGCCGAACGTGAAGCAAACGGTCCTTATACTTCGATGTATGATTTTTGCAAACGCTGTCATTCGCGTGAGTTTAACCGCCGTGCTCTTGAAGGCCTTATAAAAAGCGGCGCTTTAGACTGCGTTCATTCAAATCGCCGCGAAATGCTTTATAATATGGAAGCCTTGTTGTCAGCAGTTGAAAACGAGCTTAAATTTGCGGGACAAGGTCAGCTTGATTTGTTTAGTGAAATGGGTACTTCGGTGGAATTTGTAATGGAAACCGTTCCTGAAATGAGCAAGGAAATGCGCCTTGAATTTGAAAAAGAGGCGACGGGGCTTTATCTTACAGGGCATCCGATGGATGACTATAAGGAATTTTTAAAGGGCGCGAATTTGCAGGAGATTAGCGATATTTTGGCGGGTAAATACCCCGACGGCAAGCGTATAAGTATTGCGGGTATTATAAGCGGACTTAAGGTGCGACAGCTTAAAAATAACAATCTTTTGTGCAATTTAAGGGTGGAAGATTTTAATTCTTCGGTTGCGGTTACTGTTTTCGGTAATGCTTATGAAATGTACAAGCCGTTGCTTACAGCAAAT
This sequence comes from Acutalibacteraceae bacterium, assembly GCA_045635145.1. Taxonomy (GTDB): domain Bacteria; phylum Bacillota; class Clostridia; order Oscillospirales; family Acutalibacteraceae; genus UBA737. The sequence goes on from JAZRBQ010000097.1 coordinate 5,702, forward strand.
AAGCCTGTAATTTTGTCGGGTAGAATATCTGAACACGAAGACCGCGAACGTGAAATTGTTTTTGAAAAGTGTTCGATTTTGAATGAAGAATATAAGGGTATGAAATCTTCTAAAATCAAAGGCGGACTTTATTTAAAGATTAAAAGTATAAATGCCCCTGAATTTTCGCAAATTAAAATGATTTTAGCCAAATATAGCGGCGATTCGCCCGTCTATATTGTCTGCGAGGATACTAACAAAAAGCTTGAAGCACCGAAAAATCTTTATATAAATTATTCGCAAGAATTGGCTAATGAGCTTATAAAAATTATCGGTAATGATAATGTTAAATATGTAAATTAAAATTTTGGTTGAAAAATGAAAGATTTTGGTTTATACTGTAATTTAATGATGTTTTGGAGTTGATATTATGAAAACTATTGGTGTACTCACAAGCGGCGGCGACGCTCCCGGTATGAATGCGGCTGTTCGCGCGGTTGTAAGAACTGCCGTTTATAACGGCATTACTGTTAAGGGTATTCGCCGTGGTTATAACGGCCTTATGGAAGGTGATATTATTGATTTGGATTCCCGCGCAGTTTCGGGTATAATACAATTAGGCGGTACAATGCTTTACAGTGCAAGAAGCCCTCGCTTTAAAACACCCGAAGGTGTAGCTGAAGCGGTTGAAAACTGCAAAAAGCACGGCATCGAAGGTATTGTAGTAATCGGCGGTGACGGTTCTTTCCGAGGAGCTCGTGATTTGTCTTTGGCAGGTATCCCTTGTGTTGGTATTCCTGCAACTATCGATAACGATATTTCTTCAACCGAATATACAATCGGTTTTGATACTGCTATGAATACCGTTATTCAAATGGTTGACAGACTTCGCGATACCTGCGACTCACACGAACGTTGCAGCGTTGTAGAAGTTATGGGCAGACATGCAGGTCATATCGCGCTTCGTACCGCTATTGGTGTAGGTGCTTTGGCAGTTATGGTGCCTGAACGTAAAAATGATATTGATGCTGTAATTGAAAAAATCAAAGAAACTCAAAGAATGGGCAAAAAGCATTTTATTGTTATTGTGGCTGAAGGTGTCGGCGGTGTTACCGAAATGGCACAAAAAATTGAAGCTGCAACAGGTATTGAAACACGCGGTACAATTTTAGGTCACGTTCAACGTGGCGGTAGCCCAACACTTCGCGACCGTCTTATTGCAACCCAAATGGGCTTCTGCGCGGTTGAACTTTTAAAGGCGGGTATAGGCAACCGCGTTGTTGCTTACCGTCTTGGTAAGGTTGTTGACTACGATATTTACGAAGCGCTTAATATGAAAAAGGGATTGGAAGACAATCTTTGCCTTTTGGCAGATATTACCGCAATATAAATTGTAAAAGAGCCGTGCAAATCGGCTCTTTTTTAAAAGGAGAAATAATTTGGAAAAGGTTTTAGTAGGTATGAGCGGCGGGGTGGATTCCTCTGTTTGTGCCACACTTTTAAAAAAGCAAGGCTTTTTGGTGGGCGGCGTTACCTTAAACTTGGTTGAAGGCTTTGACGAAAGCTCGGTAACTGATGCTAAGGCGGTTTGCGATAAGCTTGATATCCCACATTTTACCGCTAATTTGCAAGAGGAATTTAAAAACAGGGTTATTGCCGATTTTAATGATGAATATATTAAGGGTAATACCCCGAATCCTTGCATTGTTTGTAATAAGTATATCAAATTTGGCGAAATGCTAAAGATCGCTAAAGAAAATGGCTATTCAAAAATTGCCACGGGGCATTATGCCCAAATTAAAAAGGACGATAATGGCAGATATTTGCTTTGCAAGGCGCAAGATATTACAAAAGACCAAACCTACGTGCTTTATTGCCTTAGTCAAGAACAGTTGGCTTCGGTGGAATTTCCGTTAGGTAAGCTTTCAAAAGCGCAGGTGCGCGAAATTGCTGAGAATGAAAACCTTGTGAATGCTAAGCGTAAGGACAGTCAGGATATTTGCTTTGTGCCGGACGGTGATTATGCCTCTTTTATTGAAAGGACAGCAGGGTATTTTTCAAAATCGGGGGATTATGTAAACCGCGAAGGCGAAAAAATCGGTGAGCATAAGGGTGTTATACATTATACTATAGGTCAGCGAAAGGGACTTGGTATAGCGCTTGGTAAACCTGCTTTTGTAATAAGTAAGGATGCCCAAACCAACAAGGTGGTTTTGGGCGATGAGGAATTTTTGTTTTATAATAAGGTTTTGGTAACCAACGTTAATTTTATTCCTTTTGATAAATTAGAAAATGAAATGCGGGTAAGCGCCAAGCTGCGTTACAGCCAAAAAGAGCAACCTGCAATTATAAAGCCCTTGGAAAACGGCGATGTTTTGATTGAATTTGATACACCACAACGCGCACCCAGCAGTGGTCAAGCCGCAGTATTTTATGACGGCGATATTGTTGTCGGCGGCGGCAAAATTGTGAATGGCATAGAATAATTTTTAAAAGCATATCCTTTTATAGAATTTATAAAGGGATGTGCTTTTTTTGAAAAGATTTTTAGCTGTAATCTTGAGTCTTACTGTGATGCTTTCGGTTACGGTAAGCGCTAAAACGGTCTCAAGTGAGTGTGATATTTCGGATATAAATGTGCCGTTTGAGGCTACTTCTACAAAAGCAGAAATCGGTACCAGGCTTGATATTAAGGCTAAATCGGCTATTTTACTTGAGCCGTACACCTGCAAAATACTTTACGAGCAAAATATGGATGAGAAATTAGCGCCCGCGTCTATTACCAAAATAATGCCTCTATTACTCGTTATGGAAGCACTCGAAAGGGGTGAACTTGCGCTCGAAACGGTGGTCTATGCGAGTGAACACGCTTGTAGTATGGGCGGCAGCCAAATTTGGTTGGAACCGGGCGAGGGTATGACGGTAGATGAACTGTTAAAGGCTACCGTTATAGCATCGGCAAACGACGCTTGCGTGGCTTTGGGTGAGGCGATAGCAGGTAGTGAAGAAGGCTTTGTGACGCTAATGAATAGTCGCGCAAAAGAGCTTGGAATGAATAATACCAATTTTGTAAATTGCACAGGGCTTGATGCCGATGACCACTACAGCACCGCTCACGACGTTGCGATAATGTCGGCTGAACTTATAAAGCATCCGCTTATAAAGAAATATTCGACCGTTTGGATGGATAGCCTTAGAAACGGCGAAAGCGAGCTTGTAAACACCAACAAATTAGTGCGTTTTTATAAGGGTACAACCGGTCTTAAAACAGGCACTACAAGCAAGGCGAAATATTGCCTTTCGGCTACTGCTGAGCGTGATGGTATGGAACTGGTTGCAGTAGTTATGGCGGGGGAGAGCAGTGACCTTAGATTTTCGGGCGCCAAAAAGCTTTTGGAGTATGGATTTGCGAATTATAGCTTTAAAGCGATTGGTGCGGAGCTGGAGGAAGATTTAACAACCGATATTAAAAAGGGTGTGAAAAAGCAAATAAAGGTAGAAAGCGAAGAAAAACTGAATTTGCTTTTACCTAAAACCGAAAAACAACAAATAAGCCGAACTTGTGAATGGAATGAGAATATTACCGCACCCATCAAAAAAGGCGAAACTTTGGGATACGTTAATGTTTATATGGGTGAAAATCAGGTTGGTAGGCTTAAAATTACCGCCGCCGAAGATATTGAAAGGCTGACTTTATGGACTACAGTTAAATGGATTTTGGCAGGAATCTTTACTTTATAAACTTTTTTAATAAATATGCATAATAATACTTGAAAAAAACAAAAGAATATTGTAAAATATATGTAAAGAAATTTAAAATAGGTGAAATGTAAATGGCAATTAAATTCAATTCTTCTTTCGCGGCTGAATTCTTGCGCGAAAACGACCTTGTAGGTTTAGAAGCACAGGTTAAAGCCGCACACGATATGGTAACCCAAAAAAGCGGCCTTGGTAATGACTTTTTGGGTTGGGTAAATCTTCCTACCGACTATGATAAGGAAGAGTTTGCTCGCATTAAAAAAGCAGCTCAAAAAATCAAGGAAGATACCGACGTTTTAATCGTTATCGGTATTGGCGGTAGTTACTTAGGTGCTAGAGCAGCTATTGAATTTTTGAAGGGACCCTTCTATAACGATTTGGCTGACGGACCTAAGATTTACTTCGCAGGTAACAACATAAGCGGTGCTTATCTTGATGATATTTTAAAGATTTGCGAAAACAAGCGCGTTTCGGTTAATATCATATCTAAATCGGGCACCACAACCGAACCGGCTATCGCTTTCCGTGTATTCCGCAAATTGTTGGAAGAACGCTATGGCGAGGAAGAAGCTGCAAAGCGTATTTACTGCACAACCGATAAGGCTCGCGGTACATTAAAACAACTTGCTGACCAAAAGGGTTACGAATGTTTCGTAGTGCCGGATGACGTTGGCGGTCGTTTCTCTGTACTTACCGCAGTAGGTCTTTTACCAATCGCTGCTGCCGGCGCTGATATCGACGCGTTGATGCTTGGCGCACAAAAGGCTAGTGAAGAATACAGCAATCCTAATCTTTCAGAAAATGATTGTTATACCTACGCTGCTTTAAGAAATGCTTTCTATCGCAAGGGCAAGGCTATCGAATTGCTCGTAAGCTATGAACCCCGCTTTACTATGATGGCTGAATGGTTTAAGCAATTATTCGGCGAAAGTGAAGGTAAGGATAATAAGGGTCTTTTCCCTGCGGCTGTTACCTTCTCGACCGATTTGCACTCTATGGGTCAATACGTTCAAGACGGTGCAAGAATCTTGTTTGAAACCGTTGTAACCTTCGGCGAAACCGATAAGGATATTATTATCGAAGAAGAAGCTACCGACGGTGACGGTCTTAACTTCTTGGCAGGTAAGCCTTTATCCTTTGTAAACCAAAAGGCATTTGAAGGTACAGTGCTTGCACATACCGACGGTTTAGTACCCAATTTGGAAATTAAGGTTGAAAAGCCTGACGAAGAAAACTTAGGCAGACTTATTTATTTCTTCGAAAAGGCTTGTGCAATTTCGGGTTATATGTTGGGTGTTAATCCATTCGACCAACCCGGTGTTGAAAGCTATAAGAAGAATATGTTTGCTCTATTGGGTAAACCCGGTTATGAAGCTCAAAAAGCGGAGCTTGAAAAACGCTTAAATAAATAATTTTAGATATTACTGCTATCCCGCAGTTAAAATAAAAGGAGTGGTACAAATGATTAAAATCATTATCGGAAGAAAAGGTTCGGGTAAAACCAAGTTATTAGTGGACATGGTTAACGATGCTGCAAAGGTTAGCCTCGGTAACGTTGTTTGCATAGAAAAAGGCGATACCTTAACCTATTCTGTTACACATAAAGCGCGTCTTATTGATGCTGACAGTTTTGGAATTTCTGGCTACGGCGAATACTACGGTATGGTAGCAGGCATTAAAGCAGGTAACCACGACGTTACACACATCTTCGGTGATGCAACTCTTAGAATCGGCAGCCGCGATTACGAAGAACTTTATGCTTTCTTTGAAAGAATTTCTAAAATCAATGATGTTGAATTCATCTTCACAGTTTCGGCTGATAGAGAAGAATTACCGGCAAAAATATTCGATATTGCTGAAGTTTGCAACTAAAAATTGTACGGGCGGTTAAAACTGCCCGTATTTTTTTAAATTTAGCAATAAAAAATCTTGACAAACTGAATTATTATATATATAATAGTCTTTGCGACAATTAGGAGTGGAAGTATGATTATTGATTTAAAAAGTGTTTTTACCGGTAAGAATCCTTCACTTCAGTTGGACTATTTGTTAGATTTAAGTGACTTTGAGTTTGCAGGTCAATTTCCGCTCAAAAAACCTGTAAAGCTTTCGGGCGAAATTTCTAACAAAGCAAGTCTTGTAAGGCTTTGCGCACAGATTGAATTTGAGTTTTCATCCCCCTGTGACCGTTGCGGTAAACAAACTGAACACAATCACAAGGTATGCGTGGACAAGGCGTTGGCCACCGCTATTGAAGGGGAAGACAGCGACACAATTCTTTTAGTACCTGATATGAAGCTTGATTTGGACGATTTTATTTATACCGAAACGGTTGTAAATCTTCCAATGAAGCATTTGTGTAAGGAAGACTGTAAGGGCGTTTGCTCGAAGTGCGGTAAAGACCTAAACGAAGGCAAGTGCGACTGTCCTGAGAAAGAGATTGACCCAAGACTCGCAGTTCTTGCCCAACTACTTAATAATTAAATTTTTGATAACTAATTTAAGGAGGTGCTGAAAATGGCAGTACCAAAGAGAAAACATTCTAAGGCTAGAAGAGATAAGAGAAGAAATAATGTTTGGAAGTTAAGCGCTCCCACTTTAGTAAAGTGCGAATGTGGTGCTTATAAGCGTCCTCACAGACTTTGCGCAGCTTGCGGTAAGTACGACGGCCGTGAAGTAGTTGCAGTTGCTGAATAATTCAGTGTAACATTCAAAATCAGAGGGGGATTAATTCCTTCTCTGATTTTTTTCTAGTTTAATCTTCAAGGTGGTGACAAGGAATGTCTGTTATAATTGAATCGGTAGAAAAGGGTAGCCCTGCTTATAAAGCGGGTTTGAAAAGTGGCAATACTTTGCTTACAATCAACGGTAACGAGATTGTTGACGTGCTTGACTACCGCTTTTATCAAAAAAATGAAAAGCTTTTGGTTTCGTTTATTAATGAAAAGGGCAAAATAAAGAATAAACGTATTAAAAAGGGCGAAGATACAGAGCTTGGTCTTAGCTTTGCAACCTATCTTATGGATAAGCAGCATTCCTGCCTTAATAAGTGTATTTTCTGCTTTATTGACCAGTTACCAAAGGGTATGCGCGAAAGTTTATATTTTAAGGACGACGATTCGCGACTTTCTTTCCTTTTTGGTAATTATATTACACTCACTAATATCACCGAGCATGAGATTGAGCGTATTATTAAAATGCACATAAGCCCAATTAATATTTCGGTGCATACCACCAATCCCGAGCTTCGCGTTAAAATGATGAAGAATAAAAATGCGGGCAAGGTACTATCTATTATTAAACGCTTTAACGATGCGGGTATTAAGCTTAACTGTCAGTTGGTTTTAGTGCCCGAAATTAACGATGGAGCCGAGCTCGAACGTTCACTTTCCGACCTTTTGGAGCTTGAGAATGTTGAGTCGGTGGCGGCTGTGCCCGTGGGACTTACCAAGCACCGCGAGGGACTTCCCGAACTTAAGCGTTTTGATAAAGAAAGTGCCGCCAATACTATTGATATTATAGAGCGTTTTGGCGATGAAACCTTGCAAAAATACGGCAATAGAAGATGTTACGCTTCGGATGAGTTTTATATTTTATCGCAGCGTCCTATGCCGAGCGCTGATTATTACGGTGAATTTTTGCAGCTTGAAAATGGCGTGGGTCTTTGTGCCCTTTTATTATCAGAAGCTGATGAAGCAATAAAGTTATGCGATTATAAATTGGAACAAAAACGCAAAATCACCCTTGTAACAGGGGTGGATGCATATCCCTTTATCACACAAATAGTTGACAAAGTGACTAAAAAATGGGATAATTTAGAATGTAGTGTTAAGGCTGTCAAAAACGATTATTTCGGTCACACAATAACTGTGGCGGGCTTGGTTACCGCAACCGACATTGCAAAGCAGTTAACCGGTGCTGATTTGGGCGAAGAATTACTTGTACCAAGGGTGATGCTCAGAAGCGAAGGCGATATGTTTTTGGATAGCGTAACGGTAGATGAGCTTTCACAAAGCCTTAATGTTAAAATCACACCTGTTGAGGTGGACGGCTTTGAGCTTGTTGACTGTATTTTAGGAGTAAAGGAGTAAGTTATGGCAAAACCGATAGTTGCTGTTGTGGGACGACCAAACGTTGGTAAATCCACACTTTTTAATAAAATAATCGGCAAACGCCTTTCTATTGTGGATGACACACCCGGCGTCACAAGGGACCGTATTTACGGCGACGGCGAATGGCTTGGCAAAAAGATGATGTTTGTTGATACAGGCGGTATTGAGCCTAAAACTGACGATATTATTCTTAAAAGTATGCGTTCTCAAGCAGAGTTGGCTATTGATACCGCATCGGTTATTATCTTGGTTACCGATTTAAAGAGCGGTGTAACCGCCGCCGATATGGACGTTGCTGCAATGCTTCAAAAAAGCGGCAAGCCGATTGTTTTGTGCGTTAATAAATGTGACAATATAGGTCACACCCCACTTGAATTTTATGAATTTTATAATTTAGGTCTTGGTGAGCCGATTGCCGTTTCTTCGGTACACGGTCACGGTACAGGCGATTTGCTTGATGCAGTAATTGAAAATATTCCTGCAAGTGATTTTGATGATGACGATGAAGACATTATAAACGTTGCTATTATCGGCAAGCCTAACGCCGGCAAATCTTCCCTTATTAACCAAATATCCGGTGAAGAGCGTTCGATAGTTTCTAACATTGCGGGTACAACACGCGATGCAATTGACACTAAAATTGAGCGTGACGGCGTTAAATACAACTTTATCGACACTGCGGGTCTTCGCAGAAAGAGTAAGGTTGAAGATAAGATTGAAAAATACAGTGTGCTTCGCGCTAAAATGGCTATTGAACGCGCCGATGTGTGTGTAATTATGCTTGACGGCGAAGACGGTTTTACCGAACAGGATTCAAAGGTGGCAGGTTTGGCGCTTGAACAGGGTAAAGCTTGTATAATTGCGGTTAACAAGTGGGATGCTGTTGAAAAGGACGGCAAAACTATGGATGCTTACCGCAAAAAGCTTATGACTGATTTTTCATTTATGCCTTATGCACCAATTATCTTTATTTCGGCAAAGACAGGTCAGCGTGTTGACAGATTATTTAGCCTTATTAAATACGTTAACGAGCAAAATACAATGCGTATTTCTACGGGTAAGCTTAATGATATTTTGGCGGATGCTACTGCACGTGTGCAACCCCCGTCTGATAAGGGTAAGCGTCTTAAGATTTATTATATGACACAGGCTTCTACCAAGCCGCCAACATTTGTTTGCTTTTGTAACAATGCTGAGCTTTTCCATTTTTCTTATCAAAGATATTTGGAAAATCAAATTCGTTCAACCTTTGGACTTGAAGGCACACCAGTGCGCTTCGTTATAAGAGAAAGGGGCGATAAATAATGGCAATGACTGTTATTGTCACTATTATTGGTGCTTATTTAATAGGAAGTATAAATTTTGCTGTTATTTTTGCTAAAGCCTTCATGCAAAAGGATGTAAGAGAGCTTGGAAGTGGTAATGCGGGTACTACCAACGTAATGCGTAATGCGGGATTTTTACCGGGCCTTTTAACCTTTGTTTTTGACGCTTTAAAGGGCTTTGTTGCTTGTTTTATGGGTAAATATATTTTTGAATATGTTAACACAAAAACAGGTGCGGACATTACCGATGCCGCAATCGGCGCGCTTATTTGCGGACTTGCTTGTATGTTAGGCCACGTTTTTCCGATTTTCTTTGACTTTAAGGGCGGCAAGGGGATTGCAACAAGCGTTGGTATTTTCGCGGTTTGCTCACCTATTGCTATAATTGTAGGTCTTGCGATTTTCGCTGTGGTTGTTTTGGTTACAAAATACGTTTCATTAGGTTCTGTAATATCGGCAATAGCTGTTGTGGTTTTGGCTATCATATTTTGCGATAAAACGGCAATGCTTTTGCCCCAAATTATCATAACCTTGGCTATGGGTGTTATTGTTATAACAAAGCATTCTGAGAATATTAAGCGCTTAATGTCAGGAACCGAATCTAAGGTAAAACTCGGTAAAAAATAGATGATAAAAAGCCATAGACAATAAATTTTTACAAAAAATGACTTTTAGGTAAAAAAAGACTTGATTTTTGAATTAAGTTGTGATATTATATATGTTGCTATGCGGTCAGTAAAAATACTGACAAACAAGAAGGAGGTGCAGACCATGGCTAAATGTGATATCTGCAATAAGGAAATTGCTTTCGGTATTAAAGTTTCTCACTCACACAGACGTTCTAACAGAACATGGAAGCCTAACGTTAAGAAGGTAAAGGCAATTGTAAACGGCACTCCCCGTCGTATCAATGTTTGCACCCGTTGCTTACGTTCAGGTAAGGTTACCAGAGCAGTCTAATATTTCTTACAAACAAACCCTGAGTTTACTCAGGGGTTTTTTGTATATAGGAGTTTTTTATGATAAAGGCAGTTATTTTTGATTTAGACGGCACTTTAGCCGATACTTTAGAAGATTTGTGCGATAGCACCAATTATGCCTTAGAAAAGCATGGCTTCCCAAAGCGCGACCTTTCGGAATTTAATATGTTCATAGGTGACGGTGTGCCTAAGCTTATTGAACGTGCTATTCCTAAAGAAAAGTTTACAGAAGAAGCCAAGCAAAAGGTATATAACGAATTTATGGTGCATTACCGCCAAAACTTTCTTAATAAAACAGTACCTTATAAAAATATTCCCGAATGTGTGAATGCATTGCTCGAAGCGGGGTTTAAGCTTGCAATAGTGTCTAATAAGATTGACGAAATGACGGTAAAAATTGCGAATGAATTGTTTTCGGGTAAGTTTTCGGTTGTGGTAGGTAAGCGTGAAGGCTGCCCCTTAAAACCCAATCCCACTTCAACCCTTGAAGTTATGCAAAAGCTTGGCGTAAAGCCTGAAGAAAGTGTGTTTATCGGCGATTCGGGTATGGATATGAAAACCGCTAAAAACGCAGGCTGCGTGGCTTTAGGTGTGCTTTGGGGATTTAGAGGAAAAGAAGAATTGATAGAAAACGGTGCAGATTATTTGGTAGAAAGCCAAGAAGAATTAGCACCGCTTATTTTGGAATTGTAAAAATGCAAAAGGTAAATTATTTTCCAACCAAGGTTGCAGGCTATGTTGGATTTTTTGTACAAGCGATTGTTAACAACTTTTTGCCGATTCTTTTTATAGCCTTGCAAGACGTTTATAAAATGAGTTATGGGCGTTTGGCGTCTTTAATAGCGGTTAATTTTGGCGCACAGGTTATTGTTGATTTTTTGGCACCTAAGGTTGTTGCTAAATTAGGGTATAGAAAAACGGCTTTTTCATCGCAGTTTATGGCGTTTTTAGGCTTGGCGTTATTAAGCTTTTTGCCAAACGTAATAATGCCTTACATTGCTATAATTATTTGTATAATTCTTTACGCTACAGGCAGTGGGCTGACCGAAGTAATTTTAAGCCCTATGATTGAAATGCTCCCTACTCGCAATAAATCGGGCAATATGGCGATTTTACACTCTTTTTACTGTTGGGGTCAGGCGGTTACCGTTTTAGGCACAACCGCGCTTGTGTACCTTTCGGGGTTTGAAAATTGGTTTATAATTCCGCTTATTTGGTCGGTCGTTCCATTTATAAATATGTTTTCATTTTTAAAGGTGCCTATTGTTGAACCCGACCCGAGCGTAAAGGTTGCTACATTTTTTGAACTTGTAAGAAACAAAAGGTTTTTGTTATATATGCTTTTAATGTTCTGCGCGGGGGCTAGTGAAATCGCTATGGCAGAATGGGCATCTATCTTTGCGCAAAATGCCTTGGGTGTTTCAAAGGCGATAGGCGACGTTACAGGCCCTTGTGCGTTTGCAATTTTTATGGGTTTAGGCCGTGTTATTTACGCTAAATTTTCTAAAAAAATATCCTTTATAAAATTGCTTATTTGCCTTAATATTTTTGGCGTTATATGTTATTTGATGGTTGCATTTTGCCGTTTGGCTTTCGTATCGCTTATTTTTTGCGCTTTATGCGGTTTTACGGTTAGTATTTCGTGGCCTGGAATATATTCGCTCGGCGCTAAAAACTTTAAAAACGGCGGCGCTGTAATGTTTGGCGCTTTTGCAATGTGCGGCGATTTTGGCTGTGCATTCGGTCCGTGGCTTATCGGCACCTTGGCGGATAAATTCACACTAAACGTAGGTTTTGCCGTGGCATCGGTATTTTCGCTTATAATAGTGCTTTGCAGTTTTTACCTTTTAAAAAATAAGGATTGCAAAAATTAACCTTTCGGTATATTATTAAACAGAGGTGACACAAATGAAAAGAGATGATTATTTAACTTGGGACGAATATTTTATGGGTATTGCAATGCTTTCAGCACTTCGCAGTAAAGACCCTTCAACTCAGGTGGGGGCGTGTATTGTAAACGACGACAAGCGTATTTTGTCGATGGGTTATAACGGTATGCCACGTTGCTGCAGCGACGACGAATACCCTTGGGAGCGCGACGGCGACCCCTTGAACTCAAAATATCTTTACGTTTGCCACGCCGAATTTAATGCAATTTTAAACTGTGAGCGCGGTAACGTTCGCGGTTGTACGGTTTACGTTACCTTGTTCCCTTGTAACGAATGCGCCAAGGCTATTATTCAGTCGGGTATAAAGGAAATAGTTTATAAGGAAGATAAATATGCCGATTCTGATTCGGTTAAGGCTTCTAAGCGTATGTTTGATTCGGCGGGAGTTATATATAGACAATATACACCTACAAATAAAGAAAAAACCTTGCAGTTTTAACTGCAAGGTTTTTATATTATAACAAATTCTTCCTTAATTCTTCGGGAGATTTGGCGGATAGCAATGCCGGGGGAATATCGAACACCGTTTTGCAACCCTTATCGCCTTTTTGGTTTAAGCGGTAAGCGGCGCGGGCGTAAGCCACAAGCACGCTTGCGGTAAATTCGGGGTTGGAGTCGAGTTTTAAATTATATTCGATTATAGCGGTGTTTTCGGCTTTCCAGCCTGTTTTACCGCTGCGGATTACCGTACCGCCGTGGGGAAGACCTGAATGGTCACGCTTCATTTCGTCCATTGTGATAAAATGTACGGTGGTGTTATAATCGGCAAAGTAGTTGGGCATTGTAACGATTTCGTTTTCAATTCGTGACAAATCCGCGCCTTCTTCTGCCACTACAAAACATTCGCGGGTGTGCTTTTGGCGGGTTGTGAGTTCGGGCATTTCGCCGTTTTTAACGGCTTCTACGGCGGAAGGTACGGGGATTGTATATTGCCTTGCATCGATTACACCGTTAATACGTCTTATAGCGTCGGAATGGCCTTGGCTGACACCCTTGCCCCAAAAGGTATAATCCTTGCCTTCGGGTAAAATTGCGTTGGCATAAAGGCGGTTAAGAGAGAACATACCGGGGTCCCAACCAACCGAAATAATGCCGATTTTACCGCTGTCAAGCGCGTTTTTATCGACATTTTCAAAATGTTCGGGTATTTTAGCGTGGGTATCAAAACTGTCGATAACGTTAAAATATTTAACGTATTCGGGGGTTTGCACAGGTAAATCGGTTGCGCTGCCGCCGCAGATTATAAGTGTGTCAATTTCATCCTTATAGTTTAAAATATCGTCAATATGGTAAACCGAAGCGGTTTTGGTTTGTATATTTACGCTTTCAGGGTTTCTGCGGGTGAAAACTGCCACCAATTCCATATCGTCATTTTGCTTTATGGCGGCTTCAACACCACGGCCTAGGTTGCCGTAGCCCAAAATTGCTATTTTCATCTTGCTCACTCCTTATTTTTTACCTTAAAATTATATTACAGCAAGGCACCTTTGTCAATCTTTTGAAGAATAAAAAACTGCAAACTCAAAGAGAGTTTACAGTTTAATTTTTTGTGCGTTTAAAAGTTCGGCTTCTAGAGAAGAATGTGAAATAAGAATAATCGGCTTGTTTTGTGATACTTCTAAAATACGTTTTATGGTATTTTTAATATTTTCTTCGTCGAGTCCTGTAAAGGCTTCATCAAGAATTAAGCAGTCAAATTCGGCCGTTAGGGCACGGGCAATAGCCACCCTACGCTTCATCCCGCCCGAAAGCTCGCTTACGGGGGTATTAATATCGTCCCCAAGCCCGAGTGCAACAAGATTTTTTTGGGCTAGTTTTAAGTCCTTTGAAACTAGCATTACGTTTTGCAGGGCGGTTTTAAAGGGAAGAAGCCGATTTTCTTGAAAAACAGCCGAAAATTTATAACCATTAGGTTTAATAATTTCCCCGCCTTGCAAATCTTCAAGCCCTAAAATTAGGCGGGTTAAGGTGGTTTTACCGCATCCGCTTTCGCCATAGAGCCATAACCGGTCGTTTTGGTTTATATCAAGCGAGAAATTTTCAAAAATCTTTTTATCGCCGTATGCGAAGGAGATATTTTTAAGCTTTAACATGGCTATACCTCCCAAAAATCTTTTTAAGCGTTACTTCCAGCAATAGTGATAGTATCGCCACGATTGCCGTGAGTGCAAAAACTTCGGCAATTTCAAGGTGGGTTTTAGATTGTTCAAGCATACTGCCGAGTGAATTTAAGGGCTTGGCAATAACCTCGGCTGCAACACCCGATTTCCACGCAAAGCCGAGGCTTGTCAGTGCCGAGCTTATAAATGCGGGGAGTATTAGAGGAAGTTGAATTTTAAAAAATATTTGCGGTTTAGAGAGTCTGAAAACCTGACCCATTTCGATATATTTTTTGTCAATTCCCGAAAGGGCGGTTTCGGTTGAAGACCAAATTATCGGTAATACCATTAAAAAGGCTATAAAAATGGGTAAATTGGTGCTTTTGAACCAAAAAAATGCAAGGATTATAAAGGAAGCCACGGGGACTGCCTTTACAAGTTGCACTATAGGTGCGGTAATTTCTTTAAAAAGTGTGCTTTTATATGAAAAAAAGCCGCACAAAAATCCTGTTATTACACCTAACGAAAAACCGCAAATGATTCGTATAAGCGACATTCCGATAGAAAAATAGAATTCTTTGGTTTGCGCTAAATTTATTAGCGCTTTTAGTGTGCTTAACGGGGAAGGAATTATCAGTTCGTGAGAGATAATAAGGCTTAAAGCCTGCCATACTGCAAGCCATAAAAGCAGTATGGCAGTTTTTTTAATAATTTTATTTGCCATAGTAGAAGTCGTCAGCAGGTAATTTGCCGCCTATGCTCTTGGGGTTGGCTGTGTGTAAGAATGTAAGGTAAGCCGAAAGGTCAGCCTTCATATCTTCACCGTCTTCGAATACAATGTTGCAGTAGGGGATAGCTTTTTTAGCGATAGGTGCCTTGGGAATAATTTGGAATTCTTCACAAGCGGCAGCGGTAGCGTCGATATTTTCGCTTACAGCCTTGATAGAAGCTTCGTAATCCTTTAAGAAGGCTTCTACTGCTTCGGGGTTTGCTTCTACAAATTCGCTACGGGCAATAATACAACCCATTACAAGCTTTTTGTCGTTTAACTTATTCCATTCGTCGTTAAGGTCGATAACGATTTTGGCGGCGGTATCCTGAATAGTGATTGTAGTTGCAACGGGTTGGGGAGCAATAACAACAGCCTTTTCATTACCTACAACCTTTGCAATAAGTTCTGCGGGTTGAGATACGAATTCTACCTTAACGTCTTCGCCAACCTTTAAGCCGTTGCCTGTAAGGATGTTGTTTAAGATATATTCGGGGTTTGCGCCTTGACCTGTTGAATAAACAGTCATACTTTTAAGGTCGGCAATAGTGTTTACTTCAACGCCCTTAGCAACAACGTTTAAAACACCTAAAGTGTTGATAGCAAGAACCTTAATGCCACCGTTTGTCTTGTTGTAAAGGGTGGATGCCAAGTTGGTTGCAACAGCGGCGATATCGGCTTCTTTATTTGTGATTTTAGCCACGATTTCGTCGTTAGATGCAGCTAATTGAATGTTGTAATCAAGACTGCCTTTGCCGTCTTTAGCGTCTTTCATAAGGTTTGCAAGACCGATACCTGTGGGGCCTGCAATACCGAATACGTTTGCCTTAACTTCTTTAAGGTTTACTTCGTTATCGGCGGTTTGAGCACAACCGGCAAAAGAAAGAAGTAAAGCGAGTGTTAATAAGATACTAATTAGTTTTTTCATTTTTTATCACCTTTAATTTATTATTTTCCTTTAAAATACTACCGTTTTTTTCCAAAATATCGAGTGCTCGGTAAAGGGTTGCGCGGCTAAGGCCTAATGTTTTGGCAAAACGGGTCATATTGTCGGGAATATTAGCGTAACCGTCTGCATCTGAAACCGAAGAAAAGTAGGTCATAAGGGTGTCTTCGGCACTCATACAGGAAATCACGCGTAATTTTTCATTTAAAAATCGGATTTTGTCCGAAATAAATGTAATGTAATTGATGGCAACCTGTGGGTATTCGCTAAAAATCGTTTTTAAATGCTCTTCGCTTAAAAATAAAATTTCGCAATCGGTTTTAGCGGTAATGGTGCTTACGTAATTGTCTCCACCGCCAAAAATTGCCGCTACGCCAAAGCACATATTTGGGGTAAAATTTTTAAGCAAAACTTCGTTATGATTGTTAGCAACCGCAATAACACTTCCGTTTATTACGAAGCCAATAGCATTTTTAAAGGTATCGGCTGAATAGATGATTTCACCCTTTTTAAAGGTTTGCGCTTTAGGAAAGGTAAGTGAAATGTTTTTTATGCTTTTATCATCTAAACCACTGAAAATAAACAATTTTGAATAATCCAAATTGCACCTCCTAAAAACTGTCTTAAATAAGACACTTTTCAACTATATTATATTCCTTATATAAAAAAAGTCAATAGAAAAAACAAAAAACTCGGAAAAATCCGAGTTTTTAAAATTATACATTAACCTTTTTAGTTGATGAAACTGAGTATTCGCTGACATTAGGTATTGTTTCACCGTCAAGCTCTAATGTTGCGGGACGTTCAAGTTTAATTTTGAATTCGTGACCTTCAATAATTGTTATCATACTCTTAAGTTTTACGTGTTTACCCTTCATCAAAAGTAAAAACGCGGTAACAATTTTAAAGAAATTGCGGCTATACATAGCAACAAGCGAAAGGGTTTTGTTGGGGTTTAGGCGGTTTTGGTCGGGGGCTGACATAAAGCCGCCGCCAAAGTATCTGCCGTTCATAATGGGCACTAACCAAGCATTTTTAAAGGTGTATTCCTTACCGTCAGCAATAACGTGTGCGGTGCAAGGGCGGTAGGCATAAATTAGCGCCTTTATTGCGGCGTAAAGGTAATTGGCACGTCTTTTATTTAAAGCGCGAAGGCGTTCAACCTCGCCACAGCAGTAGCCATCCATACCCGAACCCACACAGTTAATAAATTTATATTCCTTACCGTCAATAGTTGCGGTTGGAAGGTTTCGTATGTATTCATTAATGCAAATAGGTGTGGTGCGCTTTTTAAAGTTGATATCGCGCGCAAAGTCGTTCCCGCTGCCCGAAGCGTAAAAATAAATATTTCTATTTGGGTTTTGCACGGTATTAACAAAGCTGTTAAGACTGCCGTCGCCACCTGTTAAAATAACGTCGGTATCGGGCGAAAGATTATCAATAAATTCGCCCAAAGAATCGATGCTTGTAAGGTCGATATATGAATAGCTATGGTCGCCCATAAGCTTTTCAATTTCTTTTGCGATTTTAAGCCCTTTTTCGCCGCACGAATGGGGATTATATAGAATAGCGTATTTCATAAAATCCAACTTTCAAGTAGTTTACCTATATATTTTAATTCTTTTAGCATAATTTGTCAACAAAAGAAAAACGCTGTCTTTGTAGGACAGCATTTTTCTTCGCCCCTAAACGATAATTTTCCGAGGGCAGTTATTCAAAAAATTTTAGAATAGAAACAGCTTTGCCGCTTTCAAAGGCTTCTATATGCAAATGGCTTTGGTCGGAACATTCACAAGGAACAGTGCCGACTGCACCGATGGAAGCTCCCATTTTAACCGATGTGTCCTTTTCGGCGGTAACGTTTTTAAGGCCTGCGTATTTAATTACAAGTCCGTCACCGTGGTCAATGGTAACAACCTTGCCGTATTCAGCGGAATTTTCGATATCCTGAATTATGCCGTCGGCCATAGCACCCACAAGTGTACCTTCAGATGATGCAATATCAACTGCGGCATGGATTCGCATATCATTATAGGTTGCTGAATATTGAAGCGCGTCGGTGCTAAAATCTTTTAAAATTTCGCCGTTTACAGGCATTGTATATGCCTTAACCTTTTCGGTTTTGTTCGATGTCTGATGGTCAATAGGGCGACTTTGGTCGGGGATATTGTCACCTTCGTTATCGGGTGGAATGGTTGGCATATTATCTGATTGTGTATTTTCATTATATGATGGGGTATCGTCGGTATATTCATCTGTTTTATCTTCTAAATCACTTTTAATTGAAGATGTATCGGGCAAGACGGTGTTATCTTCAATACGGCTTACGGCAAACCAAGTAGCGCCACCTATAAGCACTAAGCAAAGCGCAATAATAATATAAAAAGCCGAATTACTCCGTCTTTTTCGGGAGTATTGGGTGTATTTCATTCAAATCATTCCTTTCGCAATTATTATTGACGAAAGGCAAAATTATATTCTTTAAAAAATTTAAAATTTGTTAATAAAAAGGTAACAATTATACTTTATTATATATTCGTACCCGAAAGGGAGCCGCAACCCTTAAGGTATATTTTTAAAACCAAAAGTTTTAAGAATTTTTCTCCCCTTAAAAAAAGAAAAGAAGCCGTTTTTTACGGCTTCTTTTCTTTTTTATATTTATTCTTTTGAACTTTCGATAACCTTTGTGGCAATGTGTGCCGGTACTTCTTCATATCTTTCGATTTCTAATGTGAAGGTTGCAGTACCCTGTGTTATTGAACGCATTGCTGTCGAGAAATCAGACATTTCGGCAACGGGAACTTCACCGATGATTTCCTGCATCTTGTTTTCGCAAGGATTCATACCGATAATTCTACCGCGGCGCCTGTTAATATCGCCGATAACGTCACCAAGCATATCGTCAGGTACTAATACCTTTAATGTGCCGATGGGTTCTAACAATACGGGGTTAGCTTGTGGGATACCGTCCTTATAAGCTATTGAAGCTGCCATTTTAAATGACATTTCGGAAGAGTCAACAGGGTGGTATGAGCCATCGTAAAGTGTAGCTTTAAGACCAACCATTGGGTAACCTGCAAGAACACCCTTTTGGCAAGAATCTTTAAGACCCTTTTCAACAGCGGGGAAGAAGTTCTTAGGAACTGCACCGCCGAATACTTCTTCACAGAATACTAATTCCTGACTGTCGCAAGGTTCGAAGCGAATCCAAACATCACCGAATTGACCGTGACCGCCGGATTGCTTCTTGTGGCGTCCTTGAACCTGAACGGTCTTGCGGATAGTTTCGCGGTATGCAATCTTTGGCTTTCTAAGTTCGGCTTCAGCACCGAATTTTGATTTAAGACGAGATACGATAACGTCGATGTGTTGTTCGCCAAGAGCTGATAAAATGAGCTCTTTGGTTTCTTTGTCGTTATAAACTGCAATTGTCGGGTCTTCTTCAGCCATACGGTTGAATGCCTGAGCAATCTTTTCTTCGTCGCCCTTAGCTTTTGGGTAAACTGCAACTGAAAGGTTGGGGTTGGGGAAGGCAATTTTAGCTGCTGCAAGGTTGCCCTTAGCTGACAAGGTGTCGCCTGTTAATACGTTGCCAAGCTTAGCAACTGCACCGATATCGCCTGCGCCGATAGCACTTGCGTCTTCTTGCTTTGAAGCCTTAAGCCACATAACCTTTGAAAAACGTTCTTCATTACCTGTGCGGTTGTTGGTCAAGCGGATATCGTTTTTAACCGTGCCCGAAAGCACCTTGAAGTAAGAAAGCTTACCAACAAATGGGTCAGCAATGGTTTTGAATACCAATAATGCGGGGTCGCCGTTTAAATCAAATGCGGCTTCGTCGCCATCTGCTGTGGTATATGTGCATTCCGATACGGGCGGTAAAATTTGTAACAAATTGTCAACCATCATAGGAACAGCGTCGCCTGTTTGTTGAACACCGCTGTAAACAGGGCAAATATCGCCGCTCTTTACACCTAATGCCAAGCCGTGAAGCATTTCTTCAGTAGTGAATTCTTCACCTGCAAAATATTTTTCCATAAGGTCTTCGTCGGCAGTAGCGATTGCTTCTAAGAGCATACTTCTCATATTGTCGATTTCTTCGCTAACGGGAAGACGCATTTCCTTTATTTCAAGTCCGTTGCAGGCATAAGCCTTGTTTTCAATAAGGTTTATGTAGCATTTAACCTGTTCGTTTTCAATATAAGGTACGATAACGGGGCAAATAACAGCACCGTATTGACCTGCAAGAGCTGATAACACGCGGTAGAAGTGAGCGTGTGAAGAATCGAGCTTACCTACGAAGAAGGCAACGCTTTTCTTGAGTGCGCGTGCCTTTTCAAAGCCTTGCTTTGCGCCAACAGTAAGACCCGATTTACCTGAAATAGTAATGATAGCGCTATCAGCTGCCGCTAATGCTTCGTTTACGCCGCCTGCAAAGTCAAAAAGACCGGGGGCATCTATAATATTAAGCTTACCGCCGCCGATTTCGAGCGAGTAAACCGATGTGGAAACTGAAGTCTTACGTTTCTTTTCTTCGGCATCAAAGTCCATTACGGTTGTACTGTCGCTGATTTTACCTATACGGTCGGTTGCCTTTCCGTAATATAAAATGGCGTCAGCCAATGTGGTTTTGCCCGCGCCACCGTGGCCCAAAAGGGCTAAGTTGCGAATGGCATTTTGAGAATAGTCTTTCAATTTGATGCACTCCTTTAAGTGAAAATATGTTTGCAAAACACAGTATATCATATTTTTTTAGTGAATTCAACCAAAATTTTTCAAAACCTTTGAAAAAAACTATTTAAAAGTGATAAATTATGCAATATGCCACAATAGACAAGCAAAGTTTTATTGATTTTTTCGGCTCTGTGACATAAAAATTACAATTTGTTAATTTTTATGTAAAAATTTGCCTTAAATATTACAAAGCTGAAATAATTTGTAACGGAATTGTTTTTGGTATTTTTGTGGCAGAGTGTGTATAATTAAAATACAGTAATTAAGGAGGCGGTATTATGCGTAAAAATATTATCTTTTCACTCATATTGGCAGTATGCGTTGTAGTACTGTCTTTTGCTTGTGTTAAGACTGATGCTGTGGCTAATAATGAAACGGTTGTTAAAAGCGATAAGGTTGTAACCGTTGCTAATAACGAAAATCTTAACAACCCCGTTTTAGAAGCACGTTTCTTAAATATGCTTAATCATAACTTTGTTTATGGTTACGATTTTTATGATGATAATGCTTTGGTTGAAAATTCTACGTTAGCGCTTTTAAATCTTGCTGAAGATTCTTATATTGCGGAAAATTATGTTAAGGATTATATCTTTAATATGTATGGCAAGATTTTTGAAAGCCTTGAAAGCGATAAAGCAGGCTTTGTATATATCGCACCCCGCGGTTATTCAACCTATGCTCACAAAATCGTATCTGTAACCGATAACGGTGACGGCAGCTTTACCGTAGTAACCGATGTTACAATTTCTTACGAAGACAATACCGAAGAAACCTT
>JAZRBQ010000098.1:0-9685 GCA_045635145.1 Acutalibacteraceae bacterium
AGTTACAAGACAACTTCTTATACAATTAAGTCTTTATCAGCAAAGAAATATTACTACGTAAGGGTAAGAACCTACAAGACTGTTGACGGTAAGAAATATTATTCCGACTGGTCAAAATCAGTTAAGAAGAAAACTAAATAAAATAAAAATACCCCTTGTTCAAAAGAACAGGGGGTATAATTTTAAATATCAAGTTTTGCAACATCTTCGTATGTTTCGCGTTTTACTGCAAGATAATCGCCATTGTCGTTTATCATAACAATCGGAGGGCGGGGAACACGGTTATAATTAGACGCCATTGAATAGTTGTAAGCGCCTGTTGTAAGTACCGCTAAAATTTCGTTGCGCTTTGGCTTTGGCAACATTACGTTTTCTTGCAAAATATCGCCCGATTCACAGCATCTACCTGCGATAGTGGCGCAAAAATCTTTTTGGTCGTTTGCGCGGGAAGCGAGCATTACGGTATAAGGTGATTCATAAAGGGTGTAGCGTGGGTTGTCGGTCATACCGCCATCAACCGATACGTAATTTTTATAGCCTGTAATTTCCTTAACCGAACCTACGGTGTAAAGTGTCATACCTGCATCTGCAACAATGCTTCTTCCCGGTTCCATTGCGATTTTAGGCATATCTATATTAAGCGCAGCGCATTGTGCCTTTAAAATATCGGCAATTTGCGCTATTTTTTCGGTAAGGCAAATTGTGGGGTGTTCTTCTAGGTATCTTACGCCAAAGCCACCGCCTAAATTTAAAATTTCTGCCTTATAGTCTAAGTCACGCTCAACTTCGGCAATAAAGGAAAGCATAAGCTCCGAAGCGGTGGTAAATGGTTCAATTTCAAAAATCTGGGAACCGATATGGCAATGAAAACCGCAAAGGCTAAGGTTTGAAAGATTTAAAATCATTTTAACGGTTTCTTTAGCCTGACCAGTTGAAATCGCAATACCGAATTTAGAATCTACGTTACCTGTTTGAATTTTTTGGTGGGTGTGGGTATCAATACCCGGTGTTACACGCAAAAGAATCTTTTGGGTAATGCCTTTTTGTTTTGCAATTTCGTTTAGGGCTAAAAGTTCATCTTCACTGTCGGCTACAAAATAACCAATTTCGTTGTCCATAGCGTAGGAAATATCGCTATCGGTTTTGTTGTTGCCGTGTAAGAAGCAATGCTCCATCGGGAATCCAACCGATTTTGCGGTATAAAGCTCCCCGCAAGAAACAAGGTCAATATTCATATTTTCTTGGGCTAAAATACGATAAATTTGCTTGCAAGAAAGTGCCTTGCTTGCAAATTCGGGGCAAGAGCCTTGCGGAAAATATTTTTCGAAAGCCGCCTTATACTCCCTAATATGCTCGCGAATTTTGTTTTCGTCCATTAAATATAGGGGAGTACCGTATTTTTGAGCCAAATCAACCGTATCTAAACCGGCAAAGGTCAAATGACCCTTTTGGTTTATTGCAATATTATCGCAAATCATTTAAAACGTCCTTTAAATTTTAATTCCGTTTTTGCGCATTTCACTGAATAAAACTGCGCGTGTTTTATCTTCCATAGGTGTTAGGGGAAGACGTAAATAATCTTCACAGAAGCCCATTTCAGCCATAGCAGCCTTAACGGGAATGGGGTTAACTTCGCTAAAGAGTGCGTCAACCAATGGGATGAAGTCCAACTGCATTTTAGCGGCAGTCTTAACGTCGCCCTTAAAGAAGGTTTCAGCCATTTTAACGGTTTCTCGCGGGAGAAGGTTTGAAAGTACCGAAATACAACCAACACCGCCTAAAGACATAACTGGCACGATTTGGTCGTCGTTACCTGAATAAATATCAATCTTATCACCGCAAAGTTGCGCGGTCTTTGCAATTTGGGAAATATTACCGCTTGCAGCCTTTAAACCTACAATATTGGGGTGTTCAGCCAAAACAGCAACAGTTTCGGGGGCGATTGACATACCTGTACGTGATGGAACGTCGTAAAGAATAACAGGTACGGTAGATGCATCGGCAATAGCGGTGAACATCTTAATAAGTCCCTTTTGGGTTGCCTTATTATAATAAGGTGTTACAACAAGCACAGCATCAGCACCCGATTCACAAGCACAACGGGTTAAATCAAGCGCGTAGTTGGTATCGTTAGAGCCTGTACCTGCAATTACGGGAACTCTGCCGTTAACGTATTTTACAGCAAAGTCAATAACTTCGCGGTGTTCGTCATCGCTAAAGGTAGAAGCTTCGCCTGTGGTGCCTGCAATAACAAGTGCGTTTATGCCTTCGTCAATTTGCCAGTCAATAAGTTTTTTAAATGCTTCATAATCAACACCGTTTTCGGTAATCGGGGGTATGAGAGCGGTTGCAATGCCTTCGAATACAGTTTTCTTCATAAAAAACACTTCCCTTTAATTTACAATAAAAAATAGCCGATTGCTCGACTACCAAATATAAGAAGACAATATGAGTATTCTTAAATTGATAGCACTCCGCAAATGCGACAGTAAGCCGAATATTATTCCGTCTTACCAGAGTGGCGTCTGCCGACAACCCTCTTCGGCGGCTGTTCCTTTGGGTTTTGACCTCTCTCCGCCGAGATTACCATTCAAAACTTACTGATAACATACCGCGCCTCTATCTTAATAAAATTACTTTATCATAATAGTATAATTTTGTCAAGTGCAAGTTCGGTATATATATCGCAAAAAAATATAAAAAAATAATAAAAAAAAGTAGATTTTGTAATTTGTTTGTGGTACAATAAACTGTAATCTTAATTTTTAGATAAGAGGGACTTTGTATGGAAAGAAAAGTTGGTACAGTATCTAGAGGTATTCGTTGCCCCATTATTCGTCAAGGCGACGATTTAGTTAAAATCGTAACCGATAGTGTTATCGAAGCTGCAGATAGCGAAGGCTTCTCACTTCGTGACCGCGATGTTGTGGCTTTGACCGAGTCTATTGTTGCTCGCGCACAGGGTAACTACGCTACAATCGATGCTATTGCAAAGGATGTTGAAAACAAGTTCGGCGGTGGCACCGTTGGTGTTATTTTTCCGATTTTGTCGCGTAACCGTTTCGCGATTTGCTTAAAGGGTATTGCAAAGGGTGCTAAGAAGATTGTTTTAATGCTTGCATATCCTTCGGACGAAGTTGGTAACGAACTCGCTGATTGGGATAAAATTGACGCTGCAGGTATTAACCCTTATGCTGACGTATTGTCGCTTGAACGTTATCGCGAAGTATTTGGCGTTCATCCCTTAAAGTTTACAGGTGTTGATTACGTAGCATATTACGAAAACTTAATTAAAGAATGCGGCGCTGAGGTTGAAATTATCTTCGCTAACCAAGCAAAAGCAATTCTTCAATATACTGATTGCGTACTTTGCTGTGACATTCATACACGCGCACGTACAAAGCGCCTTTTGAAAGAAGGCGGTGCTAAAATCGTTTACGGTCTTGACGAAATCTTGACCCAAAGTGTTGACGGAAGCGGTTATAATACCAAGTTTGGTCTTTTAGGTTCTAACAAAGCAACCGAAGAAACAATCAAACTTTTCCCCAACGAATGCAAAGATTTAGTTTTAGATATTCAGAAGTCTTTCCTTGAAAAGACAGGCAAGCACATTGAAGTTATGGTTTACGGCGACGGTGCCTTCAAAGACCCACAGGGTAAGATTTGGGAACTTGCTGACCCTTGCGTTTCTCCCGCGTTTACCGATGGTCTTATCGGTACACCTAACGAATTAAAGCTTAAATACTTGGCTGATAATGATTTTAAAGATTTATCTGGTGAAGAATTAAAGGCGGCTATTTCTAAGAGCATTAAAGAAAAGCAGGACAACCTTGTTGGTAATATGGCTTCTCAGGGTACAACACCCCGTCAACTTACCGACCTTATCGGTTCTCTTTGCGACTTAACCAGTGGCTCGGGCGACAAGGGTACACCTGTAATCCTTGTTCAAGGCTACTTTGATAACTATACTAACTAAGGGGGATTTTAAAATGGATTCAAATGTACGTCCCGAAAGTATGGAAAGAATTACTACCAAAGCCTTGGCAGATGCCTTTATTGAAGAGCAGGTTGCAAAGGTACGCGCCCAAGTTGGCGATAAAAAGGTTTTATTAGCCCTTTCCGGCGGTGTTGACTCGTCTGTTGTTGCTGCACTTTTAATTAAAGCAATAGGTAAGCAATTGGTTTGTGTTCACGTTAACCACGGCCTTATGCGTAAGGGTGAAAGCGAACAGGTTATCGAAATTTTCGAAAAAGGCCTCGATGCTAACCTTATTTATATCGACGCTACCGACCGCTTCCTCGATTTATTAAAGGGCGAAGCTGATCCCGAAAAGAAACGTAAAATTATCGGCGGCGAATTTATTAAGGTGTTCGACGAAGAAGCCGCAAAGTTAGAAGGCATCTCCTTCTTAGCTCAAGGCACAATTTATCCTGATATTTTGGAATCTGACGGCGTTAAGGCTCACCACAACGTTGGCGGCTTGCCCGAAGATATGGAAATGGAACTTGTTGAACCTGTAAAACTTCTTTATAAAGACGAAGTTCGTGTAGTAGGTGAGGCATTAGGTCTTCCGCACGAAATGGTTTATCGTCAACCATTCCCGGGTCCCGGTCTTGGCGTTCGTTGCTTGGGTGCTATCACTCGTGATAGACTCCACGCTCTTCGCGAAGCTGGTGCTATTTTGCGTGAAGAATTTGATAAAAACGGTCTTGCAGGTAAGGTTTGGCAGTATTTTATCGCTATTCCCGATATGACAGCTGTAGGCGTTGTTGACGGCAAGCGTTTGGACGGCTGGTGCGCTATTATCCGTGCAGTTAACACAACCGATGCTATGACTGCTACTATTGAAGAAATTCCTTACGCGCTCTTGCACCATATCACCGCAAGAATCACAAGCGAAGTTAAGGGCATTAGCCGTGTGCTTATGGACATTACACCTAAGCCTGTGGGAACAATCGAGTTCGAATAATTCCTAAAACGCTGAAAACCCGCATAAACACTGGGTTTTTGAGGTTTGAAAAAGCCTCGTGACAACGTTTTGACAACAATTTTAGATTATTTATAAAAAAAGAGCTATCAGATTTTTGATAAAGTCTGATAGCTCTTTTTTTATTTAGTTTTGGTACACCACTTTTTAATTTGTTTTATAGGAGTAATAAGTAATAACTTTATAGGGAAACGGATAATACAAAAGAGAGTGAAAAATAGCGGTTTAACAATGCAATTATATATCCAAACAATTGGCAGAAAGTCTTCAACCTTTCCCCAAAATATTGCAGATTTCAATACAAATTTTCTAAATCGATATTTATAATAATTCTTCTTAAATTCCGGTTTAATGAAGTCAGTTATGTAAAAAGATAATAGGTCGGGTATATCTACTGGAATCAAATCATTATTTAAACCAATTTCTTTTCTCATTATTTGATACATTTCGCCTACACAGTACATAGCCATATCATTGGAATACCATCTGTTTTTTTGTAAGCGCTCATCAAGAGTGAGCCATCTATAAAAACAGTAGGTTTTATAAAGCCTTCTTGAACCAAATATTGCTAATGATGCACCCATTTCTAAAATTTGCGTTTTCAGCTTTTGGTCTTTCGCTAATTTTTCAACATTTTTTCCGGCATTGGCAAAAACATTAACAAAAAAATCTATCAGTTTTTTATATTCTTCTTTACGCGTCTCATAGATTTTTATTCTGTTTTCTGCTCTTTTGCCAAGCACAAACAACAAAAAAGTTACTGCTAATGAGATTATTGCAATTTGATCAGTTTCCAACCCCCAAAGGGATTTTAGAAATTCTTTTATTTGTTCCATTCTTATCTCCTATAGCGCATTAGTTCTTACGCATTTCATCAAGAGTATCTCTTGTGCGCTGTACCTCTACTTCGGGATATGTATAACGCCAACGGTCATACTCCTCTTTGCTGCTTTCACCGTTGCCATACTTCTCCGCTTCTTTCTGCCAAGCGGTAAAACGCTCAAGCAAAGAAAGGTAAGATGTTCCTCTATTTTTATCAAGACGGATATAAATCTCGTTATCGAGTTTGTCAATCTTTAAGCCGTAAATATCCTCAAAGGCAAATAGTGTATGCATCAAACCTAACTCGGAATCAATGTCGGGGACATTTAAAGCCATAGTGGAAACACCCAATGCATCCGCAAGTGCTTCGGTTAAATCCGATTTAGGCGTTCTTGCGCCGGACTCATACTGAGCCAAACGAATATCAGCAGTTTTTTCAGGGAAGCCAACTTTAACACCAAGGAACTTTTGTGTCATTCCTTTTAAATTGCGAAAAAAGCGAATTCTTTCTCCAATCGCCATATTAGGAACCTCTTTTCAAGTTGTTATCTTAAGTATAGCAAAAAATCTTAGCGTGGTCAACAAAAACTAAACAAATTTGTTTAGTTATAAAAGTTTTGAATCAAAACCCGAACAAAACGGCATTTTCGATGCCTACCAAGTGAGGGGTAAAGAACTTTGGCTTAAAATTGAATTTTTACTGCTGTATAAAGGACGGAGTAAAAAATTCTCGATTTGGTTTAAAAAACAGCCCTTCCCGATGCCTACCTATTAGAAAGATAAAAATATTTTTCAAAACTATGCAAATTTTGCCCGATTTTTGACATTTAATAGTGGGACTAAATTTTTTTGATATAAAAGCTTAAAAAATGGAGCATCTCGTTGCCTATCTTATGGGGGGATAAAAAATCTCAAAGAAATTTTCTTAAATATATGCATAAAAACGTAATTTTTTGACGTTATATAGAAACGATTTATAAAAAATTTTAAAAAATTTCACTTAGGGGGTTGTTTTTTCGGGCTTTTCGCCGGCTACGATATGAGGGGCTTTTTTATTTGATTAAAAATATTTTTCTCAAAACCCGAAAAAATCAGCATTCTCAATGCCTACCACTTGAGGGGATATTTTTAAAAAATAAAAATTTTTCATAAGTGCTCAACTTTTAGGGGTTTTCAACGCCTACCACTTAGAGGGCTAAATTAAAAAATCTAAAAGTCAACTTTTCGTCCGTCTCGTTGCCTATCTAAGGGAACGTTTGGAATATAACAACTGAATGACCGTCCGAATGGGATATGACCTTGCGATGATATGAGCGAGGCGACGCTGCGGTGAGATTCCGGGGCGTTATAGCGAGAGCTATAACTTTAGGTATATAAAAACGACATCGGGTAGAACGGCGAATGCAAACTCACAAAAATTTATGAAAGGAGGCGATGTGATGTTTGAAGATTATTATATGACTGTAGACGAAGTTGCGAAGGCACTCAAAATTTCAAAATCATTTGCGTATAAAGTAATACGAAAGATGAATGCCGAAATGCAAGAACAGGGATTTTTTACAATGGCAGGTAGAGTCAACAAACAGTTCTTTTTAGATAAAACCTGCTACAATGCAGCCAAAATTAAGGAAAGGATGTGATATTGAATGGCTGTTTACAAAGATGAAAAAACAAACACTTGGATGGTTTATTATCGAATAACCGACTGGAAAGGAGATCGAAAACAAAGCACAAAGCGCGGCTTTGCGACTAAACGCGAAGCACTTGCTTGGGAACGTGAGTTTCTAAATAAGGCTAAGGGTGAAGTGAATATGACTTTTGCAAGCTTTGTTGAAGCCTATACCGTCGACATGAAAAATCGCATAAAGGAAAATACTTGGCAAACAAAGGAACATATTATTCGTACAAAAATATTACCGTATTTTGGAAGACGAAAAATATGCGATATTCTACCAAGAGATATAATTGCGTGGCAGAATGAAATGCTTAATGGGTGTAATAAAAATGGTAAAAAATATTCATCCGTTTATCTTAAAACGTTGCATAATCAGCTTAGCGCAATCTTTAATCATGCTGTTAAATTCTATGGATTGAAAGAAAACCCTGCGGCTAAAGCAGGGAATATGGGAAAATCCAAATGCAAAGAAATGTTGTTTTGGACACAAGAAGAATATGAAAAATTTGCTTTTGCGATTATGAATAAGCCTGCATCCTATTACGCATTTGAAATGCTATATTGGTGTGGTATTCGCGAAGGGGAACTCTTGGCATTGACTGCTGCTGATTTTGATTTTGAGCGTGGTAGCGTAACGATCAACAAATCATATTAGCGTATTGCGGGTAGAGATGTTATTACTGACCCAAAGACCCCTAAAAGTAATAGAACGATAAAGATGCCTGATTTTCTTGTGGAAGAAATCAAAGAATGTTTCAGTAAAATCTATGGTTTAAAAACAAATGACCGAGTATTTAATATTACAAAGTCTTATTTGCATCACGAAATGACTAGGGGTGCGGACGAGGCAGGGGTTAAACGTATTCGTATTCACGATCTGCGCCATAGCCATATTTCTTTATTGATTGAAATGGGATATTCGGCGGTAGCGATTGCCGACCGAGTTGGTCACGAGAGTATTAATATTACTTATAGATATGCGCACCTTTTTCCATCGACACAAACGGATATGGCGGACAAACTTAATAACTTTAGAAAGGAACTGATTCAAAATGTCAGCTAAAAATTTAGATAAACACGAGAGATTTAGATGTATTACCGTAGGATTTAGGGTATCCCCCGAAGAACACGAAACGATAAATCGAATTGTGGCATTATCGGGACTTACCAAACAAGAATACTGTTATCAAAAATGCACCAACCGTGAGGTTATTGTAGAAAGTAACCCAAGAGTATATAGAGCTCTTAAAATGGAACTGGCTGCGGTACTCGACGAGCTAAAGCGCATCGAAAGTGGCGGTAACGTAAACGATGATCTTCTTGAAATCATTGATCAAATCAATAAGACTTTGTATGGTCTGAAAGGAGCAGATGCGAATGACCGATAAAAAAGAAAAAACTGCTCCGATTGTATCTGTTGGCGCAGATACGGAGCAGCAATTTTCTAAATATTCTAAACATATTATAACCGAAGATGATGAAAATAGCAATACTTTTGATGATTTTCGGCTCGAAATGATTCGCGCGATGGACCCGTCTTATCTCAAAACCGTATCGATGAGCGAACTTTATGACACCGTATTCCAAAGCAAACCGCCTTTGGTAGAGGGATTGCTTTATCCGGGAACGTATATCTTTGCCGGTGCACCCAAGCTCGGTAAGAGTTTCCTGATGGCGCAGTTGGCTTACCACATCAGCACGGGTACACCGCTGTGGAACTATCCCGTTCGAAAAGGCTCGGTGCTCTACCTAGCACTTGAGGATGACTACCGCCGTTTGCAAGAGCGTCTGTACCGAATGTTTGGAACGCAGATTTCCGATAACCTGCACTTCTCAGTTTCGGCAAATCAAATTGGCAAAGGACTCGATGAACAACTGAAAGGTTTTATTACTGCACATCCTGATACCAATCTCATTATCATTGATACCTTGCAAAAGGTTCGTGAGATGGGTGGAGATAATTACAGTTATGCAAGTGATTATGAAATTATCGCACGTATAAAAAGGTTTACTGACCAATATGGCGTTTGCGTTCTGCTCGTCCATCATACTCGAAAGCAAAATGCCGATGATAAGTTCCAAATGATCTCAGGCACTACGGGATTACTCGGCTCCGCAGATGGTGGTTTCATTCTTCAAAAGGAAAAGCGGACAAGCAATAAAGCAACCCTTGAAGTTTCGGGTAGAGATCAACCTGACC